>JALOTV010000419.1 GCA_025457685.1 Opitutaceae bacterium | reverse complement strand
CGGCCCGACGACTTCGATCTGGTGATCACGGATCTGACCATGCCGCTCGTAACCGGCATCGAGCTCGCGCGGGACATGCTGGCCCTGCGCCCGGGTTTGTCGGTGCTTCTGGCGAGCGGGTTCAGCGGTGTCTGGACGGCCGAAAAAGTGCGTGCGGAAGGCGTGCGCGATCTGTTGATCAAGCCGCTCACAGCCTCGGCCCTCAGCGTGGCGATCCGGCGTGTTTTCGATGGCGGCCAGTCAGAATCGGTGCGGCATATGGAAGCGGGCTTGCGACCCACGCGGGCGGGACTCACACCATAAACGCCATGGAGCAAACGTTCGCCATGGAGCAAACGTTTCATGCGCGGGGGAAAAATCAGTCTGGCGGCGGCCGTTCGCCGCTGGCTGCGGAGGCGAAGGCTCCGGATCAGGCAGGGGCGGGCATCCGCATCCTGCTGGCCGACGACGACGAGGTGCTGCGCGCGGTGCAGGCGGATTTCCTCCGCCGTTTCGGTTTCGAAGTGCAGGTGGCCGAAGACGGTCAGGCCGCCATGAAAATGCTCACGCAGACAAGCGTGGATCTGGTGATCACCGACATGGTGATGCCCGGCTCCGATGGCGTGGAAGTCATCCGCCACATCCGGAAGATGTATCCGGCGCTCAAGATCATCGCCATTTCCGGCGGAGGCGCGACCAAGCGCGAGCTGCTGCTCGACATCGCCCGAGTGCTCGGCGTCACCCGGACGCTGGAAAAACCCTTCACGATGACGGCGCTTTTGAAGGCGGTGCAGGAAGTGTTGGGCAGGCCGTCTGAGGGATGATGGCGGTGTCGGCGGCGCCGAGTCGCCCGCAGGCTTGCGGCAGGGGCGCGAAGCGGCGAAAGAGGAGCCATGAAATTTTTGGCCAAACTTCTGCAGCTCCGCTTCGTCCCTTCGAGCATTGATCTGTCGCTCCTCCTGTTGCGGCTCTGGATCGGCGGTTCGATGCTGATGCTGCATGGCTGGCCGAAACTCACCGCGTTTTCCAGCATGGCCCCGAATTTCGCGGATCCCCTCGGCGTCGGCCCGACGACGAGTCTCGCGCTGACCGTGCTGGCGGAGGTGGTCGGCTCGGTGCTGCTCATCCTCGGACTTTTCACCCGGCTGGCCGCGCTGCTCGGCGGCATCACGATGGCGGTGGCCTTTTTCCTGGTGAAAGGCGGCCAGTTGACCGGGGCCAACAATGGCGAGCTGGCGTTCATCTTTTTCGCCGCCTACGCGACCCTGTTTCTGTCGGGTGGCGGCCGCCACGCGCTGGACATGAAAATCGCCGCCGCCTCCGCGCCGAAGTCCGTGTGATTCGGCCGGCGCCGGTGTCGTCCTGCCGAGGCGATCCTATCCCTGCGGCGGAGCGCCGAAATGCGCGGCGTAGGAGGCGTAGGCCGCCGTGTCGGCGAGCATCGCGTCGAGTGTGGCGCTGAGCGGGGCGAAGGCCACCAGTCCGGAAAACACCGCGCGGTCGCCGATCGGGTCTTCGAGGAGAAACGCCGGGCGCTCACACGCAGCTCGGCCGGATCAAGTCCGCAGGCTGCGGATACGGCGGCGACGGCCTCGGTGAGATCGCCGACCTTCCGCCCGTCGCGCATGGCCGCATGACTGAGCGCGAGACGGGCGCGATCATCGGTGATGCCGAAATCGCGGGCGGCCTCCGCCACGAGATTGGGCGCGCGGTAATCGCCCTTTCGCTCCGGCTCCAGCCAGCCGGAATTCAGCCGGTAGGGCGCGCGCACCACGGTGCCGCTGCGGCGGTAAAACCAGTCGCACTGCTCGCGGCTGTCGGGGAAATCCGCCGGATTCATCAGCGCGATCTTCCACTCGAAATCCACCTTGCCGGAATACCGCTGCTTGAGCTCCGCCCACATCGGCTCGGCCCAGTGGCACCAGGAGGAGGTTGTTTCCAGGTAGTAGGTGACTTTCATGGTGGGACAGTGGGTGCTGCCTGCGGGACGAGCGACGCGACGGCTGAGGCGTGGGCCGCCGAGTGAGTTATTTCAACAGTTTGTTCAACTCCTGGCCGGCTTTATCAAGCAGACCTTTTTCCACGGCCTTCTTGCCGCCGTATTGGGCGACTTGGGCGAGGATTTCTTTCAAAACCGCCGCCGACAGTTCTTCCGGCGTGAGGCCGCCTTCGCGCGTGCCGAGATTTTCCATGACGAGCGAGGGAATCTCGACGGGTACGTTGGTGCCGAGGCCGGCGACGATGACCTTGGCGTTTTGCAGGCGGAAACTCTTCACCTCGATCTTCACGGGTTTGGTTTCCTGCGCGGCAGGCTCGGTGGGTTTTTCAGAGCCGGGTTGCGGTGCGGGCTGAGCGGGAGCGGTGGAACCGCCCTGGATGTTTTTCAACAGGTCCTGCAGATTGCTCGAGGTGATCTTGGTCTCGAAGGTGATCTCGGGCTGGTCGATGACGATGCTGTTGATGACGATGTGCTCCTGCGCGAGCGAACCGGGCTCCATGTCGATGGAAACTTCGCCGAGGTAGAAGGCGCGCGGCGTCGTCCAGCCGGCGGGATTGCCCACGGTGAGGCCCTTGAGCGTGCCCTTGCCCGAGAAGGGCGAGATCTGCGCGTCCTCGAGGACGACCTGCGTCTGGGTGATTTTTGGGCCGGCGAGGTTGACGCCTTTTTTGACCACCGAGCCGAGCATGAAGGCCACGATCAGGAAGGCGATGACGGCCACGGCCACGAAGGCGCCCAGGAGATAGAGGAGGATTTTCATGATGCGTAGAGTGTCCGAGCACAGTGCAGACACGCCCGGCCGCGTCCAGTGCGGGCGTGTTTTCCCGCGCCCGCATTTTCGCTTGTCACTCGCGCCCTCGGGCGAAGCCTCTCGGGCCAAGTTTCAAAAATTTTCCCCATGGCCCAAGGATACACCGAAGCGAGCATCAAGACCCTCTCCCCCCTCGAGCACATCCGCCTGCGCCCGGGCATGTACATCGGCCGCCTCGGCAACGGCGCGAATCCCGAGGACGGCATCTACGTGCTCCTCAAGGAAACCGTCGATAACTGCATCGACGAATTCACGATGGGCTTCGGCAAAAAGATCGAGATCGACATCACCGACCGCTCCATCCGCGTCCGCGATTTCGGCCGCGGCATCCCGCTCGGCAAACTCGTCGAGTGCGTCTCCATCATCAACACCGGCGCGAAGTACGACAGCGAGACCTTCAAAAAAGCCATCGGCCTCAAC
>JALOTV010000176.1 GCA_025457685.1 Opitutaceae bacterium | reverse complement strand
GGAATCGGAGCGTGGCGAGGAGGTCGCGCCGCGCATGAGTTTTGGCGCGACGCGGGGCGACGAGGCCGAGTTGATCGTCGCGCAGCTGTGCGCGTGGCTGGGCGAAGGCGCGGACGCCGAGGGCGACCTCGGGGTGATTTTTCCCGGGCCGGGGCCGCTGCATCGCAGTGTGAGCGGGCGCCTGCGCGAGCTGGGCGTGCCGCACCACGATCTGGTGGGGCGCACGGCGGCTCCGCCGGTGGACACGCAGGTGCTCTGCGCAGTGGTGGATTTCTGGGCGCGCGGGGCGCGTCTCGACGAAGTGCTCACGCTGCGGCCCCGACTCAAGGCGCTGGGTCTGGCGGACCTCGAGGCCGACGACGCGGGCTTTCGCGCGCAGGTGGAGGCCTGTTTTCATGCGACCTGCGAACATGCGCTCGAGGCTGCGTTGTCCGGCGGCGCGGAGTCCGGGGCGGAGTCGGCGGAGGAACGCGATCAGGCGGCGCGGGACCTGCGCAAGCTGGCCGGGGTGCTGCTGCCCGCGTGGCCGGAGTGGGTGACGTTGCCCGCCGCGCTCGGGCGTCTGCATGCGGTGAGAACCGCGTGGGGTCTGGAGACGCCGGAGGGGTTCGAGACGCTGGCGGCGTTTGCCGAGCGTGAGCGGCGCGAGTGGCCGCGCGAATTGGTGGCGGAGTTGATCTTGGGGTTTCTGCCCGAAGTGGTGGATGCGGACGAGCCGGCGCCTCATCGCGGTCGCTTCGCTCCGGTGGTGCTAGCCACGCGCCGTCGCGCCGAGGGCGCTCCGTGGGGCGGCTTGATTCTGGCCCAGGCCAACGCGGGCGAGTGGCCCCGGCGCCGCGATCCCAATCCGTGGCTCGACGACGCGGCGCGACTGGCGCTGCGCCGGCGCGGGGCTGGCGCGGCGGCTCCGGCTACCAGCGAGGAGGCGTTCGCGCTGGAGCGCGCCGGCTACGCGGAGCTGGCGCGGGATGCCGGTGCGCGGCTGGTGGTGACGGCGGCGGCGCGAGACGAACGCGAGCCGGACCGGGCGCTGGCCCCGAACGCGTTTGCGGAGCGGTGGCTGTGGGCCGGCGGCGAACGCCGGCCGCAGGAGGCGCTGGAGCGTCTGGCGTGGTCGCGACCCGCCAGGGAAGAAGCCGCGCCGGAGAGCTGGCGGGCGATTCGCGAAGGACGGCGGGATCCGGCGCGGCCCTTCGACGAGTTTTTTCTTTGTATCGATCCAGTGGATACCGATGCCGATTCGGCGCCTTTGCCGGAGAGGTTGTCTCCTAGCACGCTGGAGAAGGGGGCGACGGATCCGGCGGTGCTCTGGTTTCGCGGTTTGCTGCGGCTGGAGCCCGCGCGTCGCGAGCCCCTGGCGCGCGCGCTGCCCTTGCGGCGCGGCCAGGCGGCGCATCGCCTGCTGGCGGAGGCCGTCCGGCCGGAGGGATGTCGCGATGGGGAATGGGGGGCGCTGCGGCCGCAGGCCGAGGCGCGGGCCCGGCTGGAGCACGCGTTGCGCCGGGAACGCACGTCGCGGCCCGAGGGCGCGTGGTATTGGGAGGCGGAGCAGGGGCGGCTGGAGGCTCTGTGCCGCGGTTTACTGGAGCGTTTCTACACGAACGGCGACGGCGCGTTCGCGGTGGTGGAGTGCTGGCTGCCCGAGGCGGCTCGGCTGACCTTGCCCGGCTGGACCATCCCTCTGCGCGGGCGCATGGACGCCGCGAGATCGGACCGGCCGGGCTGGGCGGGGGCGCGGGTGCATGTCTACGACTACAAGTCGGGCGGCGCGGAGAAGGCGCTCGACGCGTCGCGGATGGCGAAGCGGGCGGAGTCGCTCCAGCTCGCCCTCTACCTCGACGCGGTGCGGTCTCTTGGCGCGGCCGGCGCGACGATCTGGAAGCTCACCGAGGACGAGGCCAGCCCGCTGGGCGCGGAGGAGCTCGACGAGGCGCTGGCCGGGCTGCCGCGCCTGCTGGAGGCGATGCGCGCCGGGCGCTACGGGGCGCTGACCCCCGATCGGAATCCGCACGGCGGCCGCGAGCCCTGGCCCTGGCCGATCGCGTGCGTGCCGGTGGCGGCGCGGGATCTCAAGGCCAAGCACGCGCTCACCTTCGGGCCGGACGGCGCGGCGGGGCGCGAGGAGGAGAGCGACGACCATGAGTAACCAAAAAACGGATACGCCGCTGGCCGATCTGGCGGCGCGCGAGCGGTTTCGCACCGAGTGGAGGAGGAATTTCGCGGTGGCGGCCAACGCCGGCTCGGGCAAGACGACCGCGATCTCGGAGCGGCTGGCGACGATGGCGCTCGATCCCGAGGGCGCGGCCGAGCTCGGTCGCACGGCGGTGGTGACCTACACGCTGAAGGCGGCGGAAGAGATAGGCGCGAGGGCGCGGGAGCGTTTGTTGCGGCGGCTGGAGGAACGCGGCTCGGCGGCGGACTTGGGCGCGCTGGAGCAACTGGAGCGGGTGTTTTTCGGCACGCTGCATTCGTTTTGTCTCAGGCTGGCGCGCGAGCACGGGCACGAGGCCGGGCTGAATCTTGCGCCGGAGGTGCTGGACGTGGGTGGCGCGGCCGAGGCCTGGGAGGAGTTTATCTCTGGCGACGGTCTGGTCGTCGAGACGCTCGCGCCGGAGGCGGTGCGCTGGTTTTTCCGCCTGGTGCGGCTGGAGGATGTGCTGGACCGGGCCAAGGAACTCGAGGCCGGCGAGGCGGCGGCGCTGCGCTCGCTCGCGCCGCGAGGCCTGCCGCCGCGCCCGAGCGAGGCGGGGCTGGCGGCGATCCTGGCGCTGCCCGAAAAAGGCGCGGGGGCGAAGAACACGCGCAAAACCAAGGAGCGCGCGACGGAATGGATGGAGCGGGCGCGCGCGACCGATGGCGGGGAATTTCTCGGGCTGTTCGAGCCGTCTGGGTCGTCGGCGCCGAACAAGGAGGCGGTGCGCGGGTGGATGGCGCCGCTGGCGAAGTGGGCGGCGGCGGCGGCGGGCGCGGTGGCGGGAGAGCTGGCGGAACGTTTCGCGGCGTGGCGGAAAAACGCGGGCGTGCAGACCTTCGCCGATCAAGTGACGGCGGCGCGGGAGTTGTTGCGCCATCCGCGGACCTTGGAGGCGGCCCGGGCCTCGGGCTGGCGGATTATTCTCGATGAGGCGCAGGATACGGACGAGGCCCAGTTTGCCATTCTCGCCGAGCTCACTCGTCCGCCGGGTGCGAGGCCGGGCACCTGGCCCGGGAGCGGTGCGCCGCCGCTGCCGGGGCGGTTTTGCCTGGTGGGGGACGGGCAGCAGTCGATCTACAGTTCACGCGCTTCGGTGCGGACCTTTTTGCGTTATCTCGATGCGTTTGACGGCGGGGCGGCGGGAGACCGCCTGAATTTCGAGGTTACCTTCCGAGCACCGCGCGCGGTGGTGGAGTTGTTGAACGACACCTTGCCGGCGTCTTTCGCTCCGGAGCGCGAACATAACCTGGGCCTGCCGGCGGCCGATGGGGCGGAGGCTCCTTTGCTGCAAGTGTCCTACCAGCCCTTGGTGGCGGGCCCGACGAACGCGGATGGCGGCGTGTTTCGCGTGCCGTTGGGCGCGATAGGCGGGATGGGGCATCGGGAAAAACGCGAGACTTACCGCGAGGAAGTGCGTCAGATCGCGGCTTGGCTGGCGGCGCGCCGGCCCGCCGATCTCGGCCTCTCGGGGTGGGGTGATTTGTGCGTCTTGGTGGCGCGCAACAGCTGGATGGACGAGGTGGTCGAGGCGCTGGAGACGGCGGGCTTGAAGGTGGCGCGGCAGAGCAAGCAGCAGCAGCACGGCGATCAGCCCGCCTACGCCTGGTTGGCGGGTTTGGCCACGGTGTGTTGCGCGCCGGACGACGGCTACGAGTGGTTTGGCGTGTTGCGCGAGGTGTTTGGGGTTTCGGATGCGTTGCTGGCCCATGAAAAACTGCGGCGCGGGCGTTTCGAGTGGGAGAGTCCCGAGGTGCACGCGGAGCCTTTGCGCGCGGCGCTCGAAGCGTTGCGCCCCTGCGTGCAGGCGGTGGACGACGAGGCGGTGCAACTCGATCTCTGGTGCGATGCCCTCGTGAAGGCGGCAGGGCTGGAGGCGAAGGCGCGCGCGGCGGATGCGAGCGGGGCGACGAGTCGCGAGCTGGAGCGTCTCCGTGCCGAGGCAAGGGCCGGCGCGGGGGAGGGGCTTTCGCCAAGGGATTGGACGCAAACACTGGTGGCCGGACGCGAAAAGATCCGGGCGGAAAATCGCAACGAACCGGATGCGATCACGGTGCAAACCTGCCATTCGGCAAAGGGACTGGAATGGCCTGCGGTGTTGGTGCCCGGTCTATGGCGCGAGATCTCGTTCGATAACGGACGGGGTCTCCAGGTCCGACGTGAAGCCGACGGCACGCCGGTGGTTTACCTCAAATCAGAGGATGTGCCCGAGGACACCCAGATATCGCGAACGCGGGAGAGGCGGCGTGAATTGGTGCGGTTGCTCTACGTCACCCTTACGCGCCCGAGGAGGCTTTTGTTGCTGCCTTGGCCCGAGGCGGCCGGGCAGCCGCATGAACAGTCCTTTGCCGCCCTGTGGGGGCATGATCCGGCGCGATTGATTCCGTTCGATACGGAGCGATCGGCGCAGTCTCCAGAGCCGGTTGCCGAGGGTGTGATGGCGAGCAGTGGTCAAGCGGCGAGCGATGAGATTGAGCGCTCGCGGCCGGCGGTTGTTGTCCAAGCGCAGGATTGCCCGGCGCTGGACAAAATCACGCGCCGGCTGCTGCCGCACGAATTGGCGCATGGCGACGCCGGCGCGACCGATCTGGCTCGTGCGGCTCGGCATGAGGCCAGCGCGGAAGCATTGCGGCCGGCCAAGGCGGGTGAGGACCCGATCGCCTACGGTCTGTGGTGGCACGAGACGCTGGAGTTTTTGCCTTGGCTCGGGACGGACGCGGACGTGGTGCAACACGGAGAAGCGCGAATGGGCCTAGCGGATCAACTCGGGGCCGGCGCGCGGGCGAGGGAGGAGTGGGCGCTTTTCCTGCGCAGCGAAGCCTGGCGCGAGCTCCGCGCGGAGCGTTGGCGGCGTCTGGCGGAATTGGCGGTATTGGCGCCTTTGTCGGACGACGGATGGATGGACGGTGTGATGGATCTGGTGCTCCACGATCCCGTCGCCGCCGAGGTCTGGGTGGTGGATTGGAAGACGAATCGACGGCGGACCGGCGAGGCGGTGGACGATTTTCTTGCGCGGCTCGCCGCCGAGTATCGGCCGCAACTTTCCGCCTATGGCGACAGCCTGGCCCTGATGTTTCCCGGAAGTCGATTGAAGCGATTGCTTTATGCGACTGGCGTGGGGCGGTGGATAGAGCTTTCCCGCGTCGATTAACCCGCCGATTGCCAGCGCGACCAAGAATTGGGCTTTACAGCGGAAAGGCTAAGGTGTTTTCCAGACTCTTTTCTCTCAACAACACCTAACCCTCCAATCTCATGGGCAACCTCAAGAAGAAGCGTCGTCTCCAGATGAACAAGCACAAGCGCCGCAAGCGTTTGAAGGCTAACCGTCACAAGAAGCGCACCTGGCAGAAGTAAACGACGCCGATCTCGGTTGCGTCGTTCAGTCCTGCCGAAAGCACAGCAAATCGCCAACGGCAACCACTAGCCACCGGACATCCGGTGGCTTTTTTACATTTAAAGGCTAAAGGCCAACTGTAAAAAGTCTTGTCTGTTAGTGGGCGTCTGGGAAGGTGGGCGAGCGCATGACGACAGCCTTAGCTTCCACTTCACCGGGCTACGTTTGATTCTGAGTTATGTTGTTTTCCTCCAAATCCAAGGGCTACATCTGCGATCAAAATGAGCAGTCTACCGTGATCGCACGGGTAACGTCCTTGGACGCTCCGCTCGTGGTAGAGGCGATTGTGGAGTGTTCCAGTTTCGACGAGGCTGGCTTGAGGGCGGGTGTTGTTCAGGTATGCCCCAAAAAGCCTGCGGGCTACCTGCACGCCATCTGTGGCGTGAGCCCCGAGCAGCGGTTTGTGCGGCGAGCAAGTCTCGACCCGAAGCGCCTGAAGGAAGCGGATTATCTTTCGGAGGTGGCCACCACCCAGTTTCGTATAGACGCGGTAAACAGCGCGATCTCGGTCCTCAACGCCTTTGATGGCACGGATTTTGACCCGGCCAAGTCAGCCTCGGCCAAGGAAGTGTTTTTTTGCGGCATGCCCGGTGAGGATGTCACCAAGGCGCAGACCACTTTTTTATCCGCCGGCATCTACCCGGAGCGATTGGAGATTTCGACCGTTGCCGCGCTAGGTGCGATCATCGACTATCTACGCTATAGCAAATCGCAAAAGCCCACGATCGTGCTCGAGTTGGGTGCGAACAGCACGCAATCCTTTATCATCAGCACGCGAGGACTCGAGGCGAGTAGACCCATCGCGGTGGGACTGGAGGCGATGGTGCCCGTGGTGCAGAAGGAGCTGGGTCTGAAAGATGAGGAATCTGCTCGTAAGCTATTCTTTTCCAACACTTTCGACTTTACCGGCATGGGATCGTCGCTGTGCAAGCGTCTGCTAAAGGAACTGCAGTCGTCGATGGGGTTTTACGAAGTGCAGACCGGTCAATCCATCGGTCAGTTGGTTTGTATCGTGTTGCCCTCGAAGCTGGCTTGGTTGGAAGCGGTGATTGCCTCTCAAATCGGAGTGGGCGTTCTGCAGCCCGAGTTTGCGCCTTGGCTGGCGGCGCGAAACATCACCCTGTCCGAGTCGGTGGCGGCGATGTCGCTGGATGCGCGCAAGTTCGCGCTTTTTGGATTAATGACGCAGTTCCCTATTCAATCCAATGACGTCGCTGTTTAAAAAATC
>JALOTV010000418.1 GCA_025457685.1 Opitutaceae bacterium | reverse complement strand
CCACGTCGCTCGTTCCTCTCCTCGAATCTCCCGCTTCATGGTCTGCGCCTGGATCTTCATCGCGGCCAAGTGCGCGTTCGTCGCTTGGGCGGTGCCGCGATGGGACGTTCCCGTGAGCGCCGGGTGGGTGATTTGGCCGACCTTGGTCTTCGGGCTGCTGGCCACCGGACTCTGGTTCTCACGCGGCCGGGACGGATCTTAACCCCGCACAACCAAAAAAACCTGATCCGCGTCGCGGCTGAGAACTTCGGTCACCTTTTCGGCATCGTCCACCATGCGACTGCGCATCGCCCAACTCGTCGCCTGCTTCGCCTGGCTGCTGGCCTCGGGCGGACATTGGGACGTGATCCAGACCTTCGCATGGGGGCGCATGATTGTCGGATACTCGCGCACGATGTCGTTGGACGAGGCGATGGCACAGACCTTCGACGCGGATAACTTGTGCGGCGTCTGCGAGTGGGTGGCCGAAAGCAAGACCCGCGATTCAGCCCCGGGAGCGGATGCGCCGGGCGAACTCGTGGCCAAGGCCCGGCCGCCGCTCGCGCTTCCGCCGACGCATGTGTTTCTCCACGCCTCGTCCGCCGCGCGGGAATGGCCGCGCCACCAGGCGCAGCGGGCGGAGCAGTGGAGGGATGCGCCGCCGGTTGAGCCGCCGCGTGCGGTCACGGTTCGCTTCATTTAAAACAGAAGCTCGTCGGCGGCTTTTTCTCGGACGCGCACCCCTGAGTGCGGTCGTTCGCAGCCGGATGGCATCGTAATCCGCCCGTAGCCTCGGGCGGCGATGCCGAGGCGGACAGCGTCGGCTCCACGTCGCGCCCGTCCGCGCGCCCAAATCCGGGCGATAACTTCAAACACACTCATACCATGTCTCTTTCATTTCCTTCCTCGTTTTTCTCCTTCTCCTCCGCCGTCGGTCTCACGTCCGCGGCCCTGTTTTGCACCGTCGTCGTCGGCGGCGCGCACGCCGCGACGCTCACCGCACTGCCCTCGCCGATGGTCCAGGGCGGCATGATTCATCTCAATGTCGGGTTCCTCGATCAGCCGACCGACTCGTTTTCGGTCCACGCCGACGCCGGCACGCCCGTGCTCAAGCCCCTGTCGTGCTCAAGCCCCTGTCCGAGTGGAGCGCGGGAAACTCGCTCGACCCGAGCGACCCGTGGTTCGGCCGCATCGATCCGTCCGCCGATGGCGCGTATTTCAATAGCCAATACGGCTTTGTTTTCGACGCGGCCGGAAGCGACTCGATCCCGCTGGGGCAATCCATCGGCGTGCGCATGACCGCGATTTCTCCGGGACTCGAAGTGTATTTTTATCGGAGCACGGCGGGCTCGGAGTTGTTCACGCCGGTATTTCTGAGCGTCGGCTCGGTTAAGGACTCGGTTCTGTGGAGCGGCGGCATGTGGCATCCGGTGTTCGTGGCCGATCCCGCGATGGCGGGTGTGGTGATGTCTGCGAGTTTCGAGTTTTTCCTCGCGGACGCCGCTCCGACCACGCCGACAACCACATTGGATTACGCCACCCTGGCGGCGGCGGTGCCGGGTTATTCGGTCGGGGCGTTGACGGTGTCCTTTACCGCCGTGCCGGAGCCGGCAAACGCGGCCTGGATCGTGGGGCTGGCGATGTTGGGCGCGACGACCTTGCGTCGGCGTCGCGCGGTCCGCGTGTCGTTCGGCAGTTCGTCCGTCCGCGTATGAAAACGCATCCTTACGGCCCCTCCCGCCCCGCGCATCGACGCCGGGGTTTTACCTTGGTGGAGCTGCTGGTCGTCGTGGCCATCATCGGGGTGCTGTCCACTTTGGTGGCGGGCGCGGTCGGCGGGGTGCGGGAGTCCGCGCGACGCGCCCAGTGCGCCACTCGCCTGCGTGGTCTGGCCCTCGGGGTGCGCCTGTGGGCGGATGATCATCGCGGGCAATTGCCGCGTAGCTCGCACTCCGCCGCCGCATACCGCGAACGCGGATGGGGACGCGAGATATTGCCCTACGTCGGCCGCAAAGCCGACCCCACCTCGGCGGAGTGGCGCGAAATTCTCGGCACCGAGCTGCGTTGCCCCAAGCACGAGCCCACGCAGCCCACACACTGGAGCTACGGGATGAACGTCTATTTCGAGCTCAACCCCGACTTCGACGACTATGCCGGAAGCCCCAAAACGTGGCGCGGCTTCGCCAATCTCCCGCGCCCCACCCGCACCGTGTTGCTGGCGGAGTTGAGCGGTGGCGGCGCCGACCACGTGATGGCGCACTTCTGGGCGCCCGGCGCAAAGCCGACCGAGATGGATGAACTTCGTCACGGCGGGCGGGTCGCCTTCGCGTTTTGCGATGGGCATGTCGAGTGGTTGCCCGTTCACCAGATCTACGATCCCGACCGGGGTATCGATAGGTGGCATCCGGAAGGCGGCTGATCTTTGCACGGCGGGAAAAAACACGCGGCCGGACTTGATCTAGATCAAGTCCGGCCGTTTCGCGTCTGGCCCGTGGCGTCAATATGTAGGGGTATGCGCGGCATGGAACCACTACCTGTAGCGATACCCCGCGCCACCCCCGCCCGATCCCCCATTAAAGATTCCGAGTCACCTTCCGGAGCATCACCGGCCCCCATCGTGGTGAAACGGGATGGTCGCGTGCTCGCTTTTGACGAACGCAAGATCGCCCTCGCGCTGGCCCGTGCGGGCGAGGCCACCGGCGCTTTCGGCGCGGAGGTCGCCGAGCGCCTCGCCGCCGATGTTACCGCGCGCGTGCTCGCCCGCGTCAACCCCGGCGAGACGGTCGGCATCGAGCAGATCCAGGACGAGGCCGAGGCGGC
>JALOTV010000008.1 GCA_025457685.1 Opitutaceae bacterium | reverse complement strand
AGCCCAGGGCGGACTCCTCCACCTGGTTGTAAGCGCTCTCCGGAGAGACGCGGTCCGCGCCGATGGGCACGCCCGCGCAGCCAGCGAGCAGCGCGGCCGCCAGACAGGCGGCCAGCTTGAGGAGCTTCATGTTTGGGATGGTTTTCGCGCCGTCACGCGGCGCGAAGCGGCCGGGCTCAACCAAGCAGCCAGGCCTTGGCTTTGAGGGCGTCCTCGGGCGGGAAGAAATTGATCGGGAAAGGCCGGATTCCCTTTCCGGTGAAGATGCTCGCGGTGGATTCCCATTTCTTGGGGCCCACGAACGCCATCTTCTCGATGAACGCGTCGTTCTCAAACTGGAAGGACACGTCGTTCCAATCGAAGTTGTTCGCGAAGCCGGTGAAGCCCTCGAGCAGGATCATGAAGCGCACCGCGCCATCCTTTTTGATACACTCGACCGCGCGGAGCTGGCCGGCGGCGAGTTCGGGCTGGGTGAGTTCGCCTGAGATGCGAAGCAGCAAAATTTTCGGTGCGGGGGTGCTGATGTCTATGGGCATGGCGTTGGATGCGTTGAGGGGTGGGCAGGAGGAAAAAAACGCCCGAAACCATGCCGGCGGGCCGGATGGTTTCGGGCGTCGAGGCGGACTTAGAACTTGAACGTCGCGGCGATGATCGCGCCGCTCAGCTTGGCATCCACGCCGAGCTCGCGGAGGCCCGTCTTGTCATTGGAGGCGTCCACCGCGAGGACCTTGTAACCGCCCGACAGCGTAAACCAGTCGTTGAAGTCATAGGCGAGCAGGGTGATCGCCGACCAATGGAGTTCGGATTGGTTTTCCGAGAGATCGAAACCGCCGACGTCGGCCGCGAAGTCGAGGTGGAGCTTGTCGGTGAGACCCTTGGTGCCGCGGAAGCCGATGATCGGATCGATAAGATCGTGGGTGTTTTCGCGGCTGAAGAGCACGTTGCCCGCGCCATTGCGGATCTCGATGCTGTTGGTGAGCCCGATGTAGCGGGCGCCGCCGAGCACTTCGAGGACCAGCGGACGATCGGAGTCGCTCATATAGACGACATACGACGCGGCGAGGTCGGCCACGGTGAACTCGGACTCGGCCTGGGTGGAGCCGCCGCCGGGGAGGTCGCCATCCGCGGCGAATTTCAGGTAGCCGATGCTGCCGAAGAGGCCGAGCGCACCCTTGCGGGCGCCAAGGGCCACGGAAGCGGAGGCGTCGAGTTTCTCGGCAAGGTCGCTGAAGCCGATGTCCACGTTTTGCGTGGCGCCACCGACGCTCACGTCGCCGTCGAGGCCGGCGGCCCAGAACGGAAGGGTCGCGCTAAATTCCCAATCTTGGCCGGCGTCTTGCGCGTGGCCGGTGCAGAGCGAGGCGAGGAGGGCCGCGCCGAGGAGGAGCTTGTTGTGTGTGGTTTTCATGTCACTTGGTGCTTGGGTTTTGTTTTGATCACCCGGGCCGAAGGGACCGGGTGAAAGTCGTGGATTCACCGCGCGGCGAGGGACTCTATCCCCGCGCGAATGCGTCGTGAAAAATCGGTCGCGCGATCGGCCGCGCGGGACTCTTCGTTGATAAGCGCCATCGTCTTCACCGCCGCGAAGGGCGGGCGCGGGGTGGCGGCCTGGATCATGCCTCGCTCGTAGAACAACGCGTCGAGCCGGCCGTTCACCAGCATGCGCCAATCCCAGGGCTGACGGTCGGCGACGGCGCGCTGGGCGCGGATGGCCGTGGTGCAATTCGAGGTGGCGGCGTTATACCATTCGGGATCGGCTCGGAGTTCGCCGGCGCGACGAACGTAATCGAGAAACAGCGTGCGCGCCTGCGCCTCGGTGGCGCGGAGGCGGTAGAGATAGACGTCCTCACCCTGGCGGTAGTTGGTCCGCAGTCGCACCACGTCGCGCTCATCGGCGAAGACGTAGGCGAGTTCGTAGCGGCGGAAGAAGCCCTTGAGGGTCGAGTAGGCCTCGCCCTTCTCCTTGCGGGTCTCGATGGAGACGCAGACGTGGTCGCCGTTCTCGAAACCGAAGCTGATCATCGGGTGCGCGATGTCGGGCGAGCCCCAGTGGATCTGAAACAAATCGACCGTGCGCAGTTTCGTGAGATCAAAGGTGCGGTCGTAGTGACGCAGCTCGTAGTCCGACGCCGTGCGGTAGTCGCAGTCGCGGATGTTGCGCAGGGTGACGAGATCGCCCGCGATCTCGCCGTAAGGCAGGACCGCGACGTCGGGCTGCCAGTCGCGGGCGTTCGAGGGGCGCAGGCCCGACCACCATGCGACGACGAGCGCCGGGCAGGCGGCGGCGAGCGCGAGGCGCAGCCAGCCCCGCGTATTCCAAAGCATCAGTAACACGCCCAAGCCATAGCCTGCCGTCAGCACCCATGCGGGCCACGACGGGCTAACGTCGATGGCGAGCGCCGCCAACGCCCAGAGGTTCACCGCGCCTAGCACGACCACGAGCAGGCCCGCGAGCACGCGCCGCGAAAGGCGAAGCGCGGCGTGCGCGAAGGTGGCGCTGGGTTTGGACGCGTTCATCAGGAACGTGCGGGGGCAGTTCTCGGGCGGTTCGCCAAGGCGCGTCCGCCTCGTCTAGAAGCGGACGCTTTGGGCGGCGCGGTCGGTTCGCGCGGGGGCTCAGTGTTGATGCACTTCGCGATCGCCGACGCCTTCGTCGGTGATGGATACGCCGAGCTCTTCCACCATGACCGGTCCCTTGCCGTCCATGGAGCCCATGCGGGGCTTGCCGTGGGCGAGGCCCACGCTGGCGACATACTGCAGGGCGAGCGGCTTGGCCGACTCCTTGCCGAGCGCGTTGAGGCGCGCCTGCATGGCGGCGACTTTCTCGGGGTGCTCGGCGGCGAGGTTCTTCGTTTCCGAGGGATCGTCGGCGAGGTTGTAGAGATCGACGCTGGTCGGGATGAGCGAGCGCCATATGAGTTTCCAGTCGCCCTGGCGAACCGCGCCGCGGAAGGGCTCTACGTTGTAGATGACCTCGGTGCGGGGCGAAGGTTTGCCGGAGGCGATGGTCTCCCAGACATTGAGGCCGTCGAGCGGTTTGCTCTTGGCGGTGGAGGCGCCGGCCAGGTTGGCGAAGGTCGTGAACAAGTCCACGACGTGGATCATGCCGTCCACCGAGGCGGGGGCGATGCGGCCGGGCCAGTTGGCGAAGGCCGCGACGCGGCAGCCGCCCTCGAAGAGCGTGCCCTTGCCCTCGCGGAAGGAGCCGTTGTCGCAGGGGATCTTGGTCTTGGAGAGGTCCGCCATCTGGCCGGCGAACATGGCGCTGCGCGTGCCGCCATTGTCGCTGTGGAAAACGATGACGGTGTTTTCGCGGAGGCCTTTTTTATCCAGGGCGGCGACGACGTTGCCGATCTCGTCGTCCATGCAGGCGATCATGGCGGCGTAGATGCGACGCGTGGGATCCTCGATGTGTTTGAAGCGATCGATGTAGTCCTGCGGCGCCTGGTAGGGCGTATGCGGGGCGTTGAACGCGAGGTAGAGGTAGAAGGGTTTGTCGGGGCTTTGCTCCTGGATGTATTTCACCGCATCGGCGCCGAGCAGCTGAGTCGTGTAGCCCTTTTCCTTCACCGGCTTGTTGTTTCTGAACCAGTCGAGCACGCCGGCGTCGCTGTGGGTGAAATAGTCCAGCTCGCCGATCATGGCGCCGTATTGGTAGTCAAAGCCGCGTTGCTTCGGCCAATACTTCACGTCCGCGTGGCCGAGGTGCCACTTGCCGATGATCGCGGTGTTGTAGCCGGCGTCCTTCAGCGTCTGGGGCATGAGGTATTCGGTCGTGTCGAGACCGTAGCCGGCCGTGCCGGGGATGACGATGGTCTGGAGCCCGTAGCGGAAGGGATAGCGGCCGGTGAGGAGCGCCGCGCGCGTGGGCGTGCACATGGGCTGCGCGTAGAACTGGGTGAGACGCGCGCCGTTGGCGGCGAGGGTGTCGAGGTTGGGCGTCTTTAGGTCGGTGGCGCCGTTGAAGCCGACGTCCTTCCATCCCAAGTCGTCGGAAACGATGTGGAGGATGTTGGGTTGCGCGGCGATCGCGGCCATCGGGAGCACGGACGGCGCCACGGCGCAGACCAGCAGTCGCAGGCCCTTTAACAGGGGATCGAGTGGATTGGTTTTCATGAGTTTTTGTGGGAGGACGGAAATTTTTCGGGGGGATGCGCGGGCACCCGCGGGCGGGCGCGGACGCAGCGGTTCACCGCATCGACGAGGATCCGGGCCGCGACCGGCTTGCGCAGGTAGGCCGCGCAGCCGATGCGCCGCGCCTCGCTGCCATGGTCCTCGTCCTCCAGCGCGGTGATGAAGATGACCGGGAAACCGGCCCGCGCATCGACGAGCGCCTGGAAGAGATCCAGCCCGGACATGCCACCCAGCTGGATGTCGAGGATGAGGCAGTCGATATCCCAGGCTTGGTGTTCGGAGAGAAAAGCCTCCGCGGAAGGATAGGTGCTCGCGCTGAATCCAGCCGCCCGGAGCAGGCGCCCGAGCGCCCGGGCGAAGCTTTCGTCGTCGTCAACGATGGCGACAGAGATTTTGTTTTCATTCACTTGGGCGAGGAGGCCGGGGTTTCGCCCTCAGATTATCGGAGACGCCCTGCACCCGCTATTGTCCTTTGGTGCAGAACACGGCCCGCCGTCGCGTTTCTCGCCCGCCATTTCGACGTGGCGACACGCCTCCGGCCCCAGCCTCAGACGGTGCCGACGGCTTAAAGCCCGAGCGACTGGGAGAGCCGCACGAGGTCGGCCACCGACTGGACCCGCAGCTTGGCCATGATGCTGGCGCGGTGCGCCTTCACGGTGCGCTCGGCCGCGTCGATATCGGCCGCGATCTGCTTGTTCAGCCGGCCTGCAACCACGTGGGTCATGACCTCACGTTCACGCGGCGTGAGCGTCTCATACAGGGCGCGCAATTCTCGGTCGCGCGCGCCGGCCGCGCGCTGGAGGGCGTTGCGGACCAGGGCCCGCTGCACCGCCTCGAAGAGTTTCTCCCGGTTGACCGGCTTGGTGAGAAAATCCTCCGCGCCTTTGCGCATCGCGTGGACCGACGTGGCGATGTCTCCGTGGCCGGTGAGAAAAATCACCGGAAGCGGACTGCTCGAGCGCGCGAGCACTTCCTGCAACTCCATCCCGTCCATGCCGGGCATGTGCAGGTCCACGATCACGCAGCCGACCGGCTCGGGAGGCGGATCCTTCACGAACGCGTCGGCCGACGAGTAGAGCTTCACGGCGTAACCGCCCGCCCGCAGCAGACGCGCCACGGCGGTGAGAAACGAGACGTCGTCGTCCACGACATAAACGGTGGGGGCGGGGATGCTCATGCGTTAACCTGAGGATACTCCCGCGCGAGCGGGCAGGGTGACGGTGAAAAGCGCGCCGCCCTCGGCGCGGTTTTCCGCGCGGATGCGTCCGGCGTGCGCCTCGATGATGCGGTGGCAAATGGCGAGGCCCATGCCCATGCCGTTGGGTTTGGTCGTGAAGAATGGATCGAAGAGCAGCGGCAGGCTCGCCTCCGATATGCCGGGACCGGAGTCCGCCACGCAGAGGCGGACCGTGCCATCCTCGCCGCGCCGGGTGCTTACCATCACGACGCGCTTCGGCGCGGACTGCGCGCCCATCGCCTCAAGGGCGTTCATGATGAGGTTCAACACCACTTGCTGAAGGTGGATTCGGTCCCCCTCCACGCCCGGCAGGTCGGGCGCGAGGTCCAGCTGCACCACGGTCTGACGAAGCGCGGCGTCGGCGCTGACCAAGCGGAAAACATCCTGCACCAGCGGATTCACGTCGAGGGTGACGCACTCCATGTCCTGGCGGCGCAGCAAGGCGCGCATGCGGCGGATCACCTCGCCGGCCCGTTCGTCGTCCTTGCGGATGTCGGCCAGGATGTCGGCGAGCTCGTTCAGCGCGGGCGGGTCCTGCTTGAGAAACAGCTCCGCCGCCTCGGCGTTGCTCAAGATGGCGCCGAGCGGCTGGTTCAGCTCGTGCGCCATGGAGGCGGCCAGTTGTCCCATCACCGACACGCGCCCCGCGTGGGCGAGCTGTCCGCGCAGCTGGCGCAGCTCGATCTCCGACTGCCGGCGCTCCGTGATATCGGCCAGCGCGCCGCTGAACAGCCGCGGCTTGCCCGCCTCGTCAAAATCGGTGCGACCGTGCGCGGATATCCAGCGGATGCGGCCGTCATCGAGCTGCACGCGGTAATCGACCTCGTATTCTCCGCTGCCCTTCAGGGAATTTTCTATCGCCCGCTTCACCGCGTCGCGGTGATCGGGATGCACCAGCTCGAAAAACCGGTTCATCGAAATCCTCTCGTCGGGCGACACCCCGAACAGGGCGCGCGCGCTGTCCGACGCCCAGAGCTCGTCCTTCTGGATGTCGAGGGTCCAGAAGCCCAGCGACGCCGCGCGCGCGGCCAGGTCCGAGCGCCACTCGCTTTCGCGCAGACGGCGCGAAAGCATCGCGACCCGCAGCACGTCGGAACTCAGCTCGTGCGCCATCGCGCAGATCACGCCCAGAAAGGCGAAGCTCACGAAGTAGGGCGTCTGCAACAGCCCGTTCTCGATGAGGACCGCGTGCCCCCTCGCCACGAACAGAAAGAAGAGGGCGCCACCGCCGACCACCACCGCCCTGCGACGGCCGCCTTTTTTCCAAAGCTGCCAGGAGGCGTCGGCCATGAAGGCCAGGACCAGCAACACGCTGAGCAACTCGACCCGCTCCCAGGAGCCGTTGATAATCGTCGGCACCGTGTAGGCGGCGCCGCCAAAAGAGGTGACCTGCTTCAAGTCCACCGCGTGCCGGACCACCGGCTCCGCCGACAAGAGATTGGCCGCCTGCGCCACCAGATTAAGCGCCACGCCCGCCACCAACAGCCAAAGACGACCGGTGCCGAAAAAGCTCCGGATAAAACACGCGGTCGCCGCCACCATGATGCCGATCGGCACCACCGCCCACCTCAGCACTTCCTGATAGCGGGCCAGATCGCTCGTGCAAAGCAGGGTGAGCTCGAACCCGCTGACCACCGCCACGGCGAAGGCCGCGATGGCAAAGAAAAGGTGCGGCGCCCGCTGGCCGTCGCCGAACACGATGCGCAGATGGATCAACCCCAGCACCAGGCACGCCGAAGCGACCATGGGCCATACGATGGTAATCCAGTTAAACGTGCCGAGCATCGGCACGACAACTCCTAGCCCGCCCTCTGGCTGTCAACGCAGCGGCGGAGCGCCGCCGCCCGCTACCACTGCGTCGAGAAACCGACGGCCACGCCGTAATTGGTCGAATACTCGCCGGACACATCGCCGGCGCCCGGAGCATTCTGCACCGAAAACCGTCCGTCGCTGAACTGGAGGTAAGTGATGTCCAGGGCATAGACCCGGCCGCCGTGCGTCGTGTATTCCGCGCCGACGCCGAACGCATAGGTTTCGCCCATGCGGTTGAACACCGTCCGGTCCTCCTCCTCGAGCGGCGCAGCCAGATAACCCGCGCCGACCTTGTAGGCCCACGACGCGTTCTGGCGCCACTGCGCGCCCACCGAGGTGCCCCACACGTCCTGGTAGCCGGAACCCTGCATGGAGAGCGTGTTCGTCCCCAACACGAGGTCGCTCACGCCCATCTCGGAGTAGTCCACCCAAATGCCGTCCACCGTGGCCGACCAGCCGTTGCCAAAATCATGGAAGTAGCCGGCGACGACGAACTGCGGCAGCGTCGAATCCATCTCCACCTCCCGGGTCAGCACGCCCGCCGCGCCCAACACCGCCTCGCGCGCCGGCGACAAACCGGAAAACTCAGGCCGCCCCGTCTGCTCGATCGTGACCGGCGAGTGGTAGGTCAGGCCGACGCGGTTGAACTCGTTGATCTCGTAAAGGACGCCGAGCGAAGCGCCGACGCCAAATCCATCCGCCTCGAACTCCATCCGTCCGTCGCTCTGGCCGGGGCCGTTGAACACGGCCTTGCTCAGGGAGAACCTCGAGTAGGTCAGCGGCACCGACGCACCCAGCGACAGCTTCTCGTTCACCCGATAGGAAACCGAGGGAGCGATGCCGGCAAACACCAGGGACCACTCGTCCAGCAGGTAACGTCCGGCCCAATCATCGCCGTAGGACGCGCCCAGACCCGAGGCCCCGCTGGGACCTATGCCCACCGCCCATTTTTCGTTCAAGGGCCTCACGTAGTAGAAGCCCGGAACGAAAATCACCGAGTCGCTTTTCACCGACCCCGAACCCAGGTTCTGGGATTCGAAATAGGTCTCGCTCGCGGTGAAGACCACCATCGGGCTCCCATAGAACGACGGCTTCTCCAGCCGCGCCATGCCCGCGGGATTCGAGGCCGCGGTTTCGGCGGTGTCCGCCGTCGCCGCGACCCCGGTGAAGGCGGGGCCCGCACCCGACGCGACCGGCGTCAAAACGGCGGCCGACCACGCGACGACCGACAGGGGTAAAACGCGTTTGTCCATGGGAGAGATCAACCGGCGAGGCTTCAGTTGCCGCTCTTGAGCGAGACCAGGCGGGCGTTGACCTTTTCAGACCAGAACTTGAACGCCTCGTGCACGTCGGACCAGGTGTCGCCGAACTTCGCGCCGACTCGCTTGGTGCCCGCGCGCGAATCGACCACCGCGAGCACGCGTTTGCCCGAGACGCCATCCGTGAACTCGGCCTCGACCGAGACGGAGCCGACGCCGGGACTCTTGCCCGTGACGGCCGCCTTGCCCGCGCCGATCACCAGGCCCACGGGCGTGACGGTCGAGAGCAGGTTCACCACCGGCTTGGCCGCGCCCGCCTCCGTGACGGCGGCGCTGACCACGAGCACGCCCGGGCCGGCCTTGTCCACGAGTTTGAAATTCTTGCTCAACGAGCCCGCCAGCGCGACGTGCAGATAATCCACGAGCATCTGCTTGTCCTCGAAAGAGACGGAGCCGAGCGAAGACTGCTCGCTCTCCGCCTGCCAAAGCTGGACCGGGCGGATG
Organism: Opitutaceae bacterium; assembly: GCA_025457685.1. Classification (GTDB taxonomy): domain Bacteria; phylum Verrucomicrobiota; class Verrucomicrobiia; order Opitutales; family Opitutaceae; genus IMCC26134_A. The sequence goes on along the minus strand of JALOTV010000008.1, from coordinate 14,163 downwards.
TAGACCTTGTCGTAGCTCTTCCACGGCGCGGACGGGTTGGCGTAGACGAAATTGGCCTGCCCCTCGGCTCCGGGCTGCAACTGGGAGTAGTCGCCGAGGAAGCCGGAGAAATCCTTCTCCGATTGCTTCACGTGGCGGGTGGAGGCGCAGCCGGCGGCGAGGGCGAGGATCAGGCCGGCGGCCAGAAACGAAACCAACGCGCCCTTGCGGCGGCCGGCGATGGATGGGAAGGTTTTCACGGGATGAGGATTCCTTGTATCGGTTTTAAAACTACACGGCTCCGGGACGTCCGGTGCGTCTCATCACCATATCAGGCCGCCGATCCGGCCGCTATTGCACCTTCGTGCAGCGCCACCCCTCACCCAAGGCCTGCGACACCGACCTCCGCCCTCGATGCGCATCACGCCTCCACCGCCCGCCTTCGCAGGGGCGCGACGCAACACCAGCCCATCAAGGCGCGAAAACCTGCTCCTTGGGCGCCCGACCCGCCTTCGCGTCGTCCAGCGTGTAGTCGATCTGCCGGACCACCCCGCCCTTCGCGTCAAACACCAGCACCCGGGTGCTCTGGGCGGGCAGCTCCGTGCGCGCCACCGCGCCGCGCGCTTCAAGCGAAGCGCCCGCCTCGGAGGCCAAGGAAACCGTGCCCGATCCGGTCGGCTGCCGGCCGTCAAAGGCGAGGGTGAGCGAGCGGGATTTGCGCTGCGATTTATTGAGCAGCATCACCGCCGTGAACTCCCCGTTCCGGGTGGCGAACGCCGCAAACTCGGGCAGCGCATGCGCCACCGTCTTGTATTCACCTTTGAAATACTTAGCGACCAGCGCGCTGTGGTGCAGGCTGGCGCGCGGCCGCGCCTCCGCCCAGGGACCGTCAAACAGCCCGAAGTCGGTCGTGCCCCGGTCGCCGTTGCTCTCGTGGATGCTCCACGAGGCCGCGAACTCCGCCCGCTCCGCCATGCACACGCCATACACCTCGGCGAAGAATTGCCCGTTGAGGAAAGAGTTCACCCCCGCGCCGTCCACCGCCTGGTAGAGCGCGGGGTTGGAGGCCGGTTTCACCACCACGTGCAGGTTGAACTCGCCCAGCCCCCACTTCAGCGCGTTTTCGCCGGCGCGCCCGTGCTTGGCGTCGGCCTCGGCCAGGCGGGCGCGCAGGCGGCGGATGGGCGCGTGGTAGGCCGCCTCCACCCGGTCCACCGCCTCCTCGCGGGTGAAATCCTTCCAGAACGCGTAGCGGTGCCAAGTGATGCCATCGATGAGGAACACGTCGCCCAGCTTGGCCCCGGTGATGTCCAGGTCGCCGCCCACCAGCGGGTCGATGTAGTCGAAATGGGGTCCCGCCAGATCGGGCGCGTAGATCTGGATGGTCGGGTCCTCGTGCTTCATCGCCTCGGCCAGACGCAGCACGTAGTCGCGCACGCGCTTCACCGGCCACTTGTCGAGGTCGGGCTCGTTTCCGATCGACCACCGCCGCACTGGCACGCGGCCTTCGCGCCGGTTGAGCGCGCGCACCGTGGCCGCGACCTGCTCGGGCGTGGCGAGGGCCGAGACCTGCACCAGCGGCTCCGCGCCGAGTCCGCGCACGTAGTCGCACCACGTCGCGACCTTGGCGTCGCCCGGCCAGGTCTTGTTATAGCCGTTGCCGCCGATGCGGATCAGCCCGAAGCCCACCTCGGCCAGCGCGGGGCGCAGCGCCCCGGCCTTCGCCCCGTCCATTTGATACCAGAGATTCGTGCCCACCAGCGTCGGGCTCACGGTCTGGGCCAAGCCGGAGGAAACAGCGCAGGCGACGGACCACAGAAACGCACGCACGAGTGTATTTGGTTTTTGATACATTTTGATTCGGGGAGGAAACGCCGTCCGCGGCGGCGCCTCGGTTGAAAAAACGCGCCGGCACCTTTCCGGCAACGCGCCCGAGCGTTCACCCGTTATGCACGCGGCCCCGTCACGCCTCGGGCGCGGGCAACGACTCCAGCGGCGTCGGCGACCATCCGGGAATATAGCAACGCGCCACCCGCGCCACGGGGTGTGCGGCAAGCGCCGCGCGCACTTCCGGAAAGGCCTCCATCGGCGGCGCGCTCGGCAGTAGACAGCGATAACGCGCCTCGCCTGCAGGCCCGTCCAGCAGCGCCAGCACCAGCCCGGCGAGGTCGCCGGTCCACAGCCAGGAAAACCCTTCCCTCGGCCACGTGTCGGCGCACATCCCCGCCGCCTGCCGCGCCAGCCCCCGCACGCCCTCGACCAGATAGGGCAGCCGCAGCGCGACCGCGTCCCACGCATGGCGCTCCGCGTAGTGCCGCAGCATCGTCTCGCCCATCACCTTGCTCAGGGCGTAGGCGTTGGCCGGCAGCGGCGCGCTGTCTCCACCAAGTGGATACACCGGCAACGGCGCGGGGACCGCGCCCTTCGCGAGCGGCGCCCCCGACGCCGCCTGCACCGAGCTGCCGAAGATCACGCGCCGCACGCCGGCCTCCGCCGCCGCTTGGAAAACATGCACGTTCATCGCCGTGTTCTCCGCCACCAGAGTCTGCGCGTCGGTCCCGAAGGCCATGGCGTGATTGGCCAGATGCACCACCGCGTCCACCCCGTCGAGATGCGGGTAGATGGCTTCCCGCACGCGCAGATCCGCCACGCGGCCGTCCACCCCGGGCTGCCGGCGGAGACCGCGGTCCACGCAGACCACGCCGTGGCCCGCCGCCACCAGTCCCGCGCACAACACCCGGCCAGCCTTGCCCGCGCCACCCGTGACCAGTAGTTTCATGCCCGAGTCTGCGCCGCCGCCCCGCAAGTCCGGCAACCCGCCCCGTCGTTTACCCGTAATACTCCCGCCCGATATAACGGGTTAAACACAGGCCTGCTCGTAGCCCGTCGCGCCTTTCGCCAAGTTCATCCCCGACCCCATGAAAGCACCCTTCTCTCTCGGCCGCCAAATCCGCGCCTTTACCCTCATCGAGCTGCTGACCGTGATCGCCATCATCGGCATCCTGGCCGCCATCATTATTCCCACCGTGGGCCGTGTCCGCTCCTCGGCCCGGGACGCCTCCTGCAAGAGCAACCTGCGCCAGATCGCGCTCGCCACCAACCTCTTCACCACCGAGCGCGGCGTGTTTCCCCTCTCCAGCGGCAACACCCCGGGCGGCAACTGGCGCAACGCGCTCCGCCCCTACATGAACGCTGGCCCCGCCGTCGCGAACAACGAGAACAACAGCGAAACCGTCGTCTGTCCCGCCCGCGTCGTCATCCCCACCAACCCGGCCGACAACCTCCGCGCCAGCTACTCCGCCCATCCCCGTATTCTGGTCAACCCCGGCGACCTCACCGCCGGCACCCCCGGCGCCGTCTCCGTGTCCAAGGTCAAACGCCCCTCGCAGGTCATCCTCTTCGGCGACGCGACCCAACAAACCAACGGCGGCTCCCACGGCCAGTTCTGGAGCGTCACCGCCATGACCACCAACCAGGATTCCGCCAACGGCCTGGAAGAACCCATCGAGGCCGACCCCGCCACCGACATCGATCCCGCCGGCCAGGCCTACATCCGCTACCGCCACAACGGCGCGGCCAACATGGTCTTTGTGGATGCCCACGTCGAAAGCTTCAAACGCGGCGACATCCTCAACCGCCACGTCCGCGCCTACTATTGATCCGTCCCGCTCGTCCTTAGCGCATAGTTTTCCCGTCCACCGGCCCCCGCCCAGGGGCCGGTTTTTCGTTTTCGGATACCCTACGCCAAACAACGCCCCGCGCGAAGCGGGCTTGAACCACATGCCCGCCACGCTCAGGGATGATGTCCATGCCCCGCCAACCGGTAACCTGACGCCGCCGTGAAACTCCGCGCCCAAGGCCTCTGGATCGTCGTCGCCTCCACCGGCGGATTTTTTCTTTTGGTCGCCGCCGTCGCCTTGCTCGTCCTGCTCCCCGCCGCCGACGAAGCCGACCGCCAGACCATGGGGCGCCGCCTCGAACGCCTGCAAAGCCGGATCAACCAGCAACTCACCCAGATCCACGTCTACGCCCACGAATACGGCCCTTGGGACGACACCGTCGCCTTCGTCGCCACGGGAGACCCCGTTTACGTCGAGCAAAACTTCACCTACGATCAGTTGCGCGTCGCCGCGTTGAACGTCGTCGCGGTGTGGGACGCCTCCCCTCGCCTCATCACCGCCCGCGGCTACCACCCGGAATCGGAATCCGTCCGCGAGGTGCCCGCCGACATCATCGCCGCCCTCGAAGCCCTGCCCAACCTCCATCAGCGCGTCGTCGGCAATTCCCAAGAAGGCGTGGCCTTCACCCCCTTGGGCGCCCTGCTTTTTGCCGCCCAGCCGATCACGCCAAACGATCGCACCCCGCCTTCGCGCGGCACCTTTCTCGCCGGTCAGTTGCTCGACGACGCGCTGCTCGCTCGCCTCTCCGCCGGCGAACAACACCGCGTCCGCCTGCTGCCGCTGGACGGTGCCTTTCACCCGCCCATCAGCTACGCCGACGGTAAAACCATTCGCGGCGTCCTCACCCTTTCCGACATCAGCGGCAAAACCGCCGCCCAGATCGAAATCAGCGCGCCGCGCCTCGTCCGCCAGACCCAGATTCGCAGCCTGCGTATCGTGTTCGCCGCCCTGGCGGTCGGTGGCCTGTTCTTCGCCGCTTTCACCTGGCAATATCTCTCGCGCCGCTTCCTTCGCCGCATAGAGGCGCTCACCACCGCCGTCTCCCGCTTGGAAAAAGAGCCCGCCCTGCGCGAACGCCTCGCCACCACCCCGGGGCGCGACGAGCTCGACCAGCTCGCCCGCCACACCGGCCGCATGGCCGGCAAACTCGCCTCCGCCCGCGAAGCCGCCGAAAGCGCCGACCGCGCCAAAAGCGCCTTCCTCGCCGCCATGTCGCACGAGATCCGCACCCCGCTCAACGGCGTGCTCGGCTACCTCGGCCTTCTTCGCGACACGCCCCTCAGCCCGGAACAAAGCGAGCACGTCCGCGTCATCGAGGAGAGCGGCGAAGGCCTGCTCGGCGTCATCAACGAGATCCTCGATTTCTCCAAGCTCGAGTCAGGTCGCGTCACCTTGGAGTCCCTGCCCACCGACGTGCGCGGCATCGCCGGCGAGGTCATCGCCCTCTTCACCCCGCGCTTCAAACTCAAGAACATCTCCAGCGTCATCGAAGTAAACGACGCCATCCCCGCCCGTGTGCTAGCCGATCCCCTGCGCCTGCGCCAGGTGCTCACCAACCTGGTCAGCAACGCAGAGAAATTCACCCTCCGCGGCCAGATCACCGTGCGCGTCGATCCCCTCGAGGGCGAACGCCCGGGCCTGCGCGTCTCCGTGCGCGACACCGGCATAGGCATGTCCAGCGAACAAATCGCCCGCGGCTTCCAGCCCTTCGCCCAGGCCGACACCTCCACCGCCCGCCGTTTCGGCGGCTCCGGCCTCGGTCTCGCCATCAGCGAGCGCCTCGTCCGCGCGTGGGGAGGCGTCCTCACCGTCACCAGTCAGGTCGGCAAAGGCTCCTGCTTCGAGTTCACCGTGCCCGCCCCCGCCGCCCCGTCGCCGTCCGTAGCTCCCGCCACGCTGCCGCCCTTCGCCGTATCCGCACCCGAGTTGCCCCCGCTCCGCATCCTCGTGGCGGAGGACAACGCCGTAAACGCCCGCCTCCTCCTCGCCCTGCTCAAGAAGCTCGGCCAATCCGCCATCCACGTCACCGACGGCCAGCTCGCCCTCACCGCCCTCGCCCAGCAGCCTTTCGACCTCGTGCTCATGGACGTGCAGATGCCCAACCTCGACGGACTTGAGGCCACTCGCCGCCAACGCGAGGCCGAGCGGCGCGAGGGCCGCACTCCCCTGCTCATCGCCGCCCTCACCGCCAACGCACTCGCCGGCGCCCGCGAGGAGTGCCTCGCCGCCGGCATGGACGACTACCTCGCCAAGCCCTACCAGCCCACCCAGCTGCGCCTGTTGCTTGAGCGCGCCATCGCCCGCCGCGCCGCCCTCGCCGAGGGTGCCGCCACCCACGCCAAGGCCTGACTCCGCTCCAGACTCACCCCGCCTCCGCCCAGCGTCCGGGGAACCACAGCGCGCGCGGCGGATCCGGCAGCCCGCGCTCGTTGCGCTGCAACTGCGCCACCACCAGGTCCACCGCATGGCCGGCGATGATGTCGTAGCGCTGGTCCACCCCCGCAAAGGCCGTCGATCCCTGCCGGTCCAGCAACAACGTGTTCGCCGCCGTGCCCTGCCAGCCTGCCTCGCGCAGCCGCGCCACCCCGCCCGCGTTCACCGCCACGATCGCATCCGGCCGCACCCGCCGCAGCCACGCCGCCGTTCGCTCCGCATCGTCCCCGCGCGTCAGCTCGATCCGTCCCGCCGATCCCCTCGGTCCATAGGCCAGCCACGCCGCTTGCCAGCCCCGGTGCGCGCGTTCGTTGGTCACCGCGTCCACCCACAGCGCCGGCCGCCGCGCCCCCCGGCTCGCCAGCGCCGCCAGCGCCAGACGCATCGCCTCGTAGTGATGGTGGGCCGCCCGCGACAGCGGCGCCCGCCACTCCGCCGTGCCCACCACCGCCATCGCGAACCGCTCCCACGGCCAGTCCACCTCCACCCGCTCACGGTCAAACACCGGGCCAAAAACCACCCCCGCTATGCCCCGGCTGCCCAGGATATCCGCCAGCCGCCCGGGCCGCTTTCCCGCCTCCGCCAGGGAAAATTCCTGCATCCCGTAGCCCAGCGCCGCCGCCCTCGCCTTCGCACCCGCCGCCACCTCGCGACCCAGCACGTCCCGCGCCCCGCCCGCCCACACCAGCGCCAGCCGGTCGCCCGATTCCGCACCGCGCCCGCGCCGTATCCCCGCCATCAACTCCGCCACCCGCGCGTTCCGGCGATAGCCCAGCCGCTCCGCCGCCTCCCTCACCCGCGCACACGTCTCCGCCGGGATGTTGGGCGCGCCGCGCAACGCGTAGGATACCGTGGAAACCGCCAGCCCCGTTTCCCGCGCCACGTCCTTCAGTGATGTGTTGGCCATTTTAGTGAACGTTTTCACTAAACCATCCTTCGCCCTGCGCAAGCCCCGCCCAAAGCCTGCCTCCATGCCCCTCAAAACCATCGAACTCACCACCGATCTCCTCGTGGCCGGCGGCGGCCTCTCCGGCGTCTGCGCCGCCCTCGCCGCAGCCCGCAACGGCGCCCGCGTCGTCCTCGTCCAGGACCGCTCCGTCCTCGGCGGCAACGCCTCCAGCGAGATCAAGATGCACGTCGTCGGCGCCGACTGCCACGGCGCCAAACCCGGTGCCCGCGAATCCGGCATCATCGAGGAACTTCGTCTCGAGGACGCCGCCCGCAACCCCGCCGGCGTCTACTCCCAGTGGGACTTGCTCCTCTACGAAAAGGTCAAGCTCGAGCCCAACATCCGCCTGCTGCTCGACACCGACGTCACCACCGTCGAGATGGAGGGTGACACCATCCGCCTCGCCCGCGCCGTCCGCCTCTCGACCGAGGACGAGTTCATCATCCGCGCCAAGTTCTTCGCCGACTGCACCGGCGACGGCCGCCTCGGCGCCGAGGCCGGCGCCGACTACCACGTCGGCCGCGAAGCCAGCGCAGAGTTCGGCGAACCCCTCGCCCAACAAACCGCCGACCGCCAGACCCTCGGCAGCTCTATCTTGCTCACCGGCCGCAAGCACGACACCCCCCAGCCCTTCGTCCGCCCCTCCTGGGTGCGACAGTTTAAAAAATCCGACTTCAAACTCCGCCCCATCAAGAGCTTTGAATACGGCTACTGGTGGTTCGAGTGGGGTGGTCAGCTCGACACCCTCAAGGACAACGACGAGATCCGCCACGAACTGCTCCGCATCACCCTCGGCGTCTGGGACTACATCAAAAACTCCGGCGAATTCCCCGAGGCCGCCAACTGGGGCCTCGAGTGGGTCGGCTCCATCCCCGGCAAACGCGAATCCCGCCGCTTCCACGGCCCCTACCGCCTCACCGAGCACGACGTGCTCCGCCCGCAGGGCTTCCCCGACACCGTCGCCTACGGCGGCTGGTATGTGGATACCCACCCGCCCATGGGCGTCGACGCCCCCGAGGAGCCGCCCTGCATCCAGCACCACTTCGACCACCTCTTCGCCCTGCCCCTGCGCTGCTACCACTCGCGCAACATCGCCAACCTCTTCTTCGCCGGCCGCAACATCAGCGCCACCCACATCGCCTTCGCCAGCACCCGCGTCATGGCCACCTGCGCCGTCGGCGGCCAGGCCGTCGGCACCGCCGCCGCCCTGTGGTTGAAGGAGAACACCAGCGACATCCGCGCCCTCTCCACCCCGGATAACATCCGCGCCCTCCAGCAACGCCTCCAGCGCGACGACGCCTTCCTCCCCGGCCTGCGCAACGAGGACCCCGCCGACCTCGCCCGCGCAGCCCGCGCCTCCGCCACCAGCGGCGCCGACACCGCCGGCCTCGTCCTCGACGGCACCACCCGCGATCTCCGCGCCTCCTTCGGCGCCTGGTCGTCCGACAGCGTCCACGCCTGGAGCTCCGCCTCCCTGCCCGCCGCCCTCTCGCTCCAGCTCGCCGCGCCCGCCCAGATTCGTGAGATCCACCTCACCTTCGACAGCGGCTTCGAAAAAGAGCTCATCCTCACCCCCAGCCACCACCACCAAAAGATCAGCGCCCCCCGCGGCCCGCAGACCAAGCTGGTGCGCGACTACCGCATCAAGATCGACGGCCAGGTGGTGCACCAGGAGACTGGCAACATCCTCCGCAAGCGCGTCCACCGCCTGCCCGCCGCCGTGAGCGGTCGCGTGGTCGAGATCGAGTGCCTCGCCACCCACGGCGCGCCCATCGCCCGCGTATTCGAAGTGCGCTGCTACGCCTGACCTAAGCCACCTCCCGCTTCGCACTCCTCGGCGGACGCTCCCTAAAAAGGGCGTCCGCTTTTTTGGCCCCACGCCACCAGCCACCACCCGAACGCCTCCCCATCGCAGTTCAAGACTGCCCGGCCTCCAAATCGGACGATTGCAGACGATTGGGACGTCAAATGATGGCCCGCATACTCAGAAATTTTTCGAAAGCAAGCGCAAGACAGGTATGTTCAGGCCTACCGGCCTCGATTTTAATAGGCCTAGACAAACCTATTTTCCCTTCATAAGCTCAACAACAACAAGTTTATGTAAAATTATGGGCCTACGCGGAATCTTGTAGCGGACGAATCTTTACAGGGCGTTTACGCGCAAACGTAATCGCACTTTATTAATATGATGCGCCTCCCTAGCCCCACCCCTGGCCTGCGGGCCAAAACCGCGGTTTCCCGCTCTTCTCGGTTTGTTGTTATCCCGCTGCTTCTCTCTGCCGCCGTGGGGTTTAACGGATGCTCCACCATCAAGCCAACCCCGCTTGCCGAATCCGAGATCCACAAACTGGGCCAGCAAGCCTCCGTCGACTCTCAGCTCGACGTCGTTCCGCTCGCCCAGCCCCTCACCCTCGACGAGGCCATCGCCCGCGCCCTCAAGTATAACCTCAACCAGCGCGCCCGCCTAGTCGAGCAGGCCCTAGCCGTGAACGTCTGGAAGGCCGGCAAACACGACCTCCTCCCCCGCGCCCTCGCCTCTGCCGGCTACACCCACCGCAACAAGGAGCTCATCACCCGCAGCACCGACTCCGTCACCGGTCAGCCCTCCCTCGCCAACCCCTCCATCTCCAGCGAGCGCGAATCCATCCTCTACGACCTCGGCCTGAGCTGGAGCGTCATCGACTTCACCCTCAGCTACTACAACGCCAAGCAAAACGCCGACCGCATCCTCATCGCCGCCGAGCATCGCCGCAAGGCCATGCACGCCCTCACCCGCGATGTCACCATCGCCTTCTGGCGCATGGCCGGTTCGCAAAAACTCCTCGACGAGGTCCGCTCCACCATCGCCGAGGCCGAGGCCGCCGTCGCCGAGTCCGCCAAGGCCGGCGAGGCCGCCCTCCGCGCCCCCGTGGACGCCCTCCGCTACCAGCGCCAGCTCCTCGAAAACATCCGCCTGCTCTCCACCTTGGAGAAGGATTTCGCCACCGCCCGCGCCACCCTCGCCAACCTCGTCAACCTCCCCCTCGACAACGCCTTCGTCGTCGTCGAGCCCGAGGTCACCACCGACCTCGCCATCCTCGACGTCCCCGTCGAGCACATGGAAGAGCTCGCCCTCCTCCAAAACGCCGACCTCCGCGAGCAGATCTACAACGAGCGCATCGCCGTCCAAGAGGTCCGCAAGACCATCGCCAAGCTCATCCCCGACCTCTCCTTCACCTACAACCTGCGCTACACCACCGACAGCTACGTCATCAACGACCGCTGGAACCAGGCCGGCATCGTCCTCTCCCAAAATCTGGGCAACCTCCTCTCCGCCCCCGCCCGCAAGCGCCTCGCCGATGGCGGCGTCGAGCTCGTGCGCCAACGCCGCGTGGCCGCCCAGATGGCCCTCTTGGCCCAGGTTCACATCGCCCGCCTCGAACTCGCCGCCCAGCACCGCCAGCTCGTTCTCTCCGAACGCATCGCCGCCATCGACCGCGGCATCCGCGCCCAGACCGCCAGCCGCGAATCTGCCGAGACCGAAAGCAAACTCGGCAAGATCGCCTCCGACACCGCCGCCATCGTCAGCCTCCTGCGCCGTTACCAGACCTTGGCCGAATTCCAGGCCGCCTCCGGCGCCCTCCAGTCCACCCTCGGCATGGAGATCGACCTCGACAGCGTCGCCGACCAATCCCTCGAGCAACTCACCGCCTCCGTCGCCGCCTGGCAGAACGATTGGCGCCTCGGCCGCCTTCCCGCCACCCCGGGCTTCGGCACCCCCGCCGCCGAAGCCGCTCCGGCCGCTTCGCTCTGATCCACCCCGCCTGCGGCCCCCTCCCATGCGCCGACGTCTGGCCAGGCTGGCCTCCGCCCTCGCCCTCGCCCTGATCATCGCCCCCGCCCCGGCCGCCCTCCATGGCGCGCCGGCCGCCGGCGAGATCACCGTGCTGGGCCAGCTCACCCCGCGCCGCCAGACCGTCGTCGCCTCCGAGATCGCCGCTAAGATCGAGCAACTCCCGCTGCGCGAGGGCTCCTCGTTTGCCGAGGGCCAGCTGCTCATCGCCTTCAACGACACCCTCCAGCAGGCCCAGCTCAAGCGCGCCGCCGCCAGCCACACCGCCGCCGCCCGCACCGCCGTCGCCAACGAAAAACTGCGCGCCCTCAACTCCATCGGCCAAGTCGAGTATGAGTTGTCCGTCGCCGAACTAGCCAAGGCCTCCGCCGAGCTCGCCTACGCCGAGGCCATGCTCTCCAAGTGCCGCATCCTCGCCCCCTACGCCGGCCGCGTCGCCGAACTCCGCGTCCGCGAAAAGGAGTTCGCCCAAGTCGGCCAGGCCCTCTTCGAGATCATCGACGCCGACCTCCCCGAGATCGAGTTCATCGTCCCGTCCCACACCCTCGCCTGGCTCGCCATCGGTCAACCCGTCACCGTCCGCATCGAGGAGACCGGCCTCGAACACCCCGCCCGCATCGACCGCATCGGCGCCCGCGTGGAACCCGTCAGCCGCACCATCAAGGTCGTCGCCACCTTCACCGGCAACCCCGAGGGCCTCGTCGCCGGCATGAGCGGCTCCATCACCCTCGCCGCCCCGCTCGCCCCCTGACCGGTCCACCGCCAGCCGCCCCGCCGCCCCTTTCCACAACATCAACTAGCCGTCCGTTTTCCCCTTTAGCCCACGCCCGTCATGAACCAGCCCGCCGCCACCCCGTCCGCCTCCGCCCCCTTCACCCTCCGCCGCGGCTCGCCCAATCCCCTCGCCCTCGAGCAACGTCTCATCTTCGACGCCGACGTCGCCAAGAGCGCCGACACCCTCACCCCCGCCGACCACGACATCGCTCCCGCCACCGATCGCGATCACGTCTCCGCGGACGACGCCTCCGGCCGCCTCGTAGACCACGCCGCCGACCGCTCCGTCACCGACACCTCCGCCACCACCTCCGCCACCCGCGAGATCGTCTTCATCGACACCTCCGTCACCGACTGGCACGTCATCGCCGCCAACGTCAAACGCGACGCCTTCGTCATCCTCCTCGATCCCCGCCGCGACGGCCTCGACCAGGTCCGCCAGGCCGTAGCCGGTTTCTCCGACCTCGCGGCCATCCACATCGTCAGCCACGGCGCCGAGGGCACCGTCCGCTTCGGCTCGTCCGAATACCACTCGGGCAACCTCTCCGCCCACGCCGACACGCTTGCCGCCATCGGCAACTCCCTCGCCCCCGACGCCGACATCCTCCTCTACGGCTGCGACGTCGCCCGCGGCGCCGACGGCCTCGAATTCATCGGCCAGCTCGCCCGCGCCACCTCGGCCGACATCGCCGCCTCCTCCGACGCCACCGGCCACGCCGCCATGGACGCCGACTGGACCCTCGAGCAATCCGCCGGCTCCATCGAGACCTCCCTCTTCCTCGCCGACCGTGGCGTCGACGACTACGCCAACCGCCTCAACACCGTCTCCCTCTCCGGCAAGGCCGGCTGGACCGCCGTCATGTTCGGCTCCGCCCAGGACCCCCAGGGCGACAGCCAGGCCAAAGCCTCCGACACCGACATCGTCGGCGGCCCCGGCATCGGCTCCTTCTACGTCGGCTTCAACGACAACGGCACCGCCACCGAGTCGGACGACCAGATGTATTTCCGCCTCCGCATCGACAACCCCTCGTCGCCCGGCAGCTTTGGTGGCGTCGCGGTCGTCGGCATGGACGTCAACGGCGACGGCCGTATCGACATTTTCATTACGGTCGACGCCCGCAACAACGGCCAGGTCATCCAGATCATGGACCCCGGCACAGGCCTCAACACCTCGCCGTCCACCACATCCACCACGCCCATCCCCGCCGGTTGGCTGCCCAACGGCGGCCGCTACGGCTTCACCGTCGAGAACTACGCCACCTCCGCCGTCACCTCCGCCACCGACCCCCACTGGACCGGCAACACCGACGCCGGCAACGACGGCAAACAAGACTCCTTCGTCTCGTGGCGCATACCCGTCACCGACCTCGCCGCTGTCCTCGCCAAGCCCTCCCCGGTCGAAATCAAAAACAACATCAGCACCTACGGACCCCGCGGCGCCACCGGCATCGCCGGTTTCAACAAGGACACCGTCGTCCGCTACGTCTCCTTCACCCAGACCCAGCCCGGCCCCATCAACGCCGACCTCAACGGCGTCGGCCGCAACTTCGACCCCAACGCCGGCTGGGACGCCCTCGGTGCCTTCACCGAGCCCATGTCGCCCTCCAACCCCGTCTCGGCCGGGCCCCGCGTCATCATCTCGGATCCCGTCTCCGGCGACAACGTCATCAACCTCGCCGAGTCCTCCGGCGCCACCATCTCCGGCACCAGCCAATACCTCCCCAACAAGGCCCTCGTCCTCACCATCACCGACCAGAACAACGTCACCGTCACCGCCAACGTCACCACCGACGGCGCCGGCAACTGGTCCGCCACCGGCCTCAACCTCTCCGGCCTCGCCGACGGCACCCTCACCGTCACCGCCGTCATCGATCCCGATAGCGACGCCGGCACCGACAACAGCCTCGTCGACACCACCACCGTCGTCCTCGACCGCACGCCCCCCGCCCTCGCCATCGCCACCCTGGCCGGCTCCACCTCCGGCCGCCCCACCCTCACCGGCACCTCCGATCTCCCCGACGGCACCGTCCTCACCGTCAACATCGACCACGACAACAACCCGCTCACCGCAGCCACGCTTTACCAGGTCGTCGTCTCCGGCGGCGTCTGGACCCTCAACCTCGCCACCGCCACCCCCACCTCCGGCGCCCTCCCCCTCTCCGGCCTCACCTCCTTCGCCAAAGTCACCGCCACCGGCACCGACACCGCCGGCAACACCACCACGACCACCCTCCTCACCCGCCCCGGCGTCAAGGACCTCCTCACCTCCAACCTCACCCCCACCGTCTCCGGCACCTGGGCCAACATCCCCGGCGACACCCTCTCCGTCACCGTCAACGGCGTCACCTACTCCCACGGCCAGCTCACCATCAGCGGCAACACCTGGTCCGTCGCCCTCACCAACAACACCGGCCCCACCGCCCTCGTCGCCGGCCAGACCTACGAGGTCGCCGCCACCGTCACCCGCGGCCCCGCCTCCGCCACCGACTACACCGCCACCGAGCTCGAGATTTCCA
>JALOTV010000175.1 GCA_025457685.1 Opitutaceae bacterium | reverse complement strand
GCGAGGGCGGCGGCGAGCGCGAGGGTCTGGGGTTCGTTGGCGAGGTCGCGCAGGGCGGAGCGCAGGCGAAGGCCGAGGGCGAGGAGGAGTGCGGAGGCGGCGAGCAGGCCGGCGAGGCCGAGGGTGGCGGCGAGTTGGGCGGGGGTGTTGTGGAGTTGGAGGTAGTTGTCGGGCTGGCCGGGGAGGCGGGCGCGGACGGCGGGGAAGACGTGGGGCACGGAGCCCGGTCCCCAGCCGAGGAGGGGGCGTTCGGCGGCGAGGGCAAAGCCGCCCGCGATCATGGCGAGGCGCTGGGCGTTGCTCTCGGAATCGGCGCCGCTCCAGCGGCCCGTCAAGGCGGCCTCGCGCAGGCGGGCGTTGGAAACGACGAGGGTGCCGACGGTGAGGGCGCCCACCCCGAGAAAGAGCAGGAGGCGGCCGCGACGCAGGAACACGAGCCCGGCCACCACGAGGGCGGCGGCGGCAAGGGCGAGGAGGCTGCCTCGGCTTTGGGAAAAACCGACGTGGAGGAGGGCGAGGGCGGCGGAGCCAAGGTGGACGAGACGCCAGACGCGGGACGGGGCGCGGGTGGCGAGGTAGAGGGACCAGCAGGCGGCGAGGGCGCAGACGGAGCCGGTGGCGTTGGCGTGGCCGAAGGGCTGGTCGTTGCGTTCGTGCGGGGCGGCGAGGTTGGCGGGGGCGGCGAGCCAGAGCGCGCCGGTGGCGAGCAGGAGCGGCGCGAGGAAGGCGATGGAGGCGAGATCGAGGCGCGGAGAGCGGACGAGCGGGCGGAGGGCGTAGGGCAGGGCGAGGGCGCCGAGGAAAGGCAGGAGGTGCGGCGCGAGGGTGGCGCGCAAGGGAGAGACGGCGGTGGCGGCGAGGCCGGCAAGGGCGAGGGCGGCGAAGGCGAGATCGAGCGGGCCGCCGAGGCGGGCATCGGGCCGGCGCAGGGCGAGGCGGACGACCGCGATGACGACGGGCAAAAGCCAAAAGCCGGCGGCCGCGGCGGCAAAGGGCCACGTCTGCATGCGCGTGGCGGAGGCCGGCGCGAGGGTAAGCAGAAGGAGGAGACCCAGGCCCAGGGCGACGGCCGCGGTGGCGGCTGGGCGGGCGGGCGGGACGGACATGGACGCGGGGCTACGGACCGGGCGGCGGGGCGGATCAGCGCAGGACGTTGTATTTGATTATCGCATACAAGGCGCGGAAGCCGTCGCGCCAGCCGATCTTTTTGCCCTCCTTGTAGGTGCGGCCGTAGTAGCTGATGCCGACCTCGTAGATGGAAACGTCGGGGATCTTGGCGATCTTGGCGGTGATCTCGGGCTCGAAGCCGAAGCGGTTCTCCTCGATGGCGATTTGTTTCACGACCTCGCGTTTCATCACCTTGTAGCACGTCTCCATGTCGGTGAGGTTGAGGTTGGTGAACATGTTGGAGAGGAGGGTGAGGAACTTGTTGCCCACCATGTGCCAGAAATAGACGACGCGGTGCGGACCGCCGCCGGCGAAACGGGAGCCGAAGACGACGTCGGCTTTGCCGGCGAGGATGGGGCCGAGGAGGATGGGGTATTCCTGCGGGTCGTATTCGAGGTCGGCGTCCTGGATGAGCACGATGTCGCCGGTGGCGGCGGCGAAGCCGGTGCGGAGGGCTGCGCCTTTGCCCTGGTTGACCTCGTGGTGGATGATGCGGTCCACGAGCGGGGCGATCTCGGTCTCGAGGACGGCGCGGGTGCCGTCGGTGGAGCAGTCGTTGACGATGATGATCTCGCGGTCGGCGACGGGGGCGGCGCGGACGGCGTCCACGATGGTGCGGATGGTGCGGACCTCGTTGTAGCAGGGGATGACGATGGAGAGTTTCATCGGGTGGGACGGCGAAGGGGGAGGCGGAAGGTTTGAACCGCGAATGGCCACGAATACACGCGAATATTTATTTCGCGGCGGGGCGGGGTTCGGAGAGCAGGCGGCGGAGGTAGGCTGCGTAGGACGATTTGCCGTGGAGCTCGGCGGAGGCGGCGAGGGAGGCGTCGTCGATCCAGCCGCGGCGCCAGCCTATCTCCTCCAGGCAGGCGATTTTGAGGCCTTGGCGCTGCTCGATGACGGCGACGAACTGGGCGGCGTCGAGGAGGGAGTCGTGGGTGCCGGTGTCGAGCCAGGCGGTGCCGCGGCCGAGCGGGACGACGCGGAGCAGGCCGCGTTCGAGGTAGAGACGCTGGAGGTCGGTGATCTCGAGTTCGCCGCGCGCGGAGGGCCGGAGGCCGGCGGCGAGGCGGGGGGCAGAGGCGTCGAAAAAATAGAGGCCGGGGACGGCGTAAGGGGATTTCGGATACGCGGGTTTTTCCTCCAGGGAGAGTGCGTGGCCCTCGGGATCGAACTCGACCACGCCATAGGGGCGCGGATCGGCGACGCGGGCGGCGAAGACCGTGGCCCCCTCGCGACGGGCGGAGGCCTCGCGCAGCTGGCGCGGGAAATCGGCGCCGTAGAAAAGGTTGTCACCCAGGGCGAGGGCAGAGGGAGTGTCGTCCGAGAGGAAGCCGGCGTCGGCGGCGATGGTGAGCGCTTGGGGCAGGCCCTCGGGGCGGGGCTGGACGGCGTAGGCGAGGCGGATGCCGAAGCGGGAACCGTCGCCGAGGAGACGTTCGAAGAGCGGGCGATCGTGCGGCGTGGTGATGACCAGGATGTCGCGGATATCCGCCAGCATGAGGGCGGAGAGCGGGTAGTGGATCAGGGGCTTGTCGTAAACGGGCAGGAGTTGTTTCGAGACCGCGAGAGTGAGCGGGTAGAGGCGGGTGCCGGAGCCGCCGGCGAGAAGGATGCCTTTGCGTTGCATGGGTGACGGAGGGTTGACCGCGAATGGACGCGAATGGACGCGAATGCAGGCGGATGAATGGGGCGGGCGCGGGCGGTGTGGATCAGGGGGCCAGGCCGAGGCGTTGGCGGGCGTAGCGCGTGGCGGTGATGGCGGCGCACCAAGGGCGGTTCTGGAGATACCAAGCGACGGTCTCGGCGAGGCCGGAAGGGAGGTCGCGGCGGGGTTGCCAGCCGAGGTCGGCGCGGGCGCGGGAGGCGTCGATGGCGTAGCGGCGATCGTGGCCGGGGCGGTCGGCGACGTGGGTGATCAAGGCGGCGTAGGATGCGCCGTCAGCGCGCGGGCATTGGCGATCGAGCTCGGTGCAGAGGGCGAGGGCGAGGGCGAGGTTGGTGCGCTCGGCGTGGCCGCCGAAGTGGTAGAGGGAGCCCGGTGCGGCGCGGCGGAGAGCGAGCCACAGGGCCTCGGCGTGGTCGGCGACGTGGAGCCAGTCGCGGATCTGGAGGCCGTCGCCGTAGAGGGGGAGCGGGCGGTGTTCGAGGGCGTTGAGGAGAAGGAGCGGGATGAGTTTTTCGGGGAACTGGCGCGGGCCGTAGTTGTTGGAGCAACGCGTCACGATGGCGGGCAGGCCATGGGTGTGGAAGGCGGCGCGGACGAGCAGGTCGGCGGAGGCCTTGGAGGCGGCGTAGGGCGAGTTGGGGGCGAGGGGGCTGGTCTCGGTGAAGGCGGGGGCGTCGGGGGCGAGGCTGCCGTAAACCTCATCGGTGGAGACGTGCAGAAAGCGGAAGGCGGCGCGGGCGGTGGGCGGGCGGGTGGCGAGGTGGGCGCGGGCGGCGTCGAGCAGGCGCTGGGTGCCGAGGATGTTGGTGTGGACAAAGGCGTCGGCGGACTCGATGGAGCGGTCCACGTGCGACTCGGCGGCGAGGTGGACGACGGCGTCGAACGCGTGTTCGGCAAAGAGTCGGTCGAGCAGGGGGCGATCGGTGATGTCGCCGTGAACGAAGTGGTAGCGACCGGCAAGGACGGCGGGGTCGAGGTCGTCGAGCGGCGCGGGGTCGGCGGCGTAGGTGAGGGCGTCCAGGTTGACCACAAGGGCGGACGCCTCGGCCGGCGGGAGCCGGAGGAGGTGGCGGAGAAAATGGCTGCCGATGAACCCGCAGCCGCCGGTGACGAGGAGTCGCATGGTGGGACGCGGGCGACCCTGGGCGCGGAGACGCGGCGGGGCAAAAGGTAATTCGCGGCGCGGGGAGGCTGGCGCGGCGAGGCTTGGTCGCGGGCTAGGCGGGACCGACGCGGAAGAGGCGCGCGCCGTGGGCGGGGACCTCGGCGGTGAGGGCGTCGGCGGCGGGCGGGAGGTCGGAGTGCGACCAAAGATCGCGCACGCGGGCGGAACCGGGGGGCAGGCCGAGGTCGGCGAGCGGGACGCGGACGACGGCAGGCCCGGAATCGGCGAGGTTAAAGAGCGCGACGTATTTGTCTGGCGAATACGGAATGTCGGCGAGCCAGGCGACGTGGCCGGCGGAGGTGCGGAAGAGCTGGTGGTTGCGCGCGCTGAACTGGTTGACGGCGAGGACCTCGTCGTTGGTGAGGAGGGAGAGGGTGAAGTCGTCGGTGAGGGTGAGGTCGCCGCCGTGCATGAGGGGCGATCGGGCGATGGACCAGAGGGTGAGGAGGGTGATTTGTTCGTCGCGGGTGAAGCGGGTGGGGCGGCCGAACTCGATGGCGCCGAGTGGGAGCATGTCGGCGTCGGGCCAGGCGCCGGGGCGGCGGTGGGGCGTCCAGTCGTGGAGGCGTTGGAACTGGGCGAGGAGGGCGGGCCAGTTGTCCCAAAAATCGTCGCTGATGCGCCAGAGGTTGGCGTGGCCGGCGACGTGGGGGCCGCGCGAGAGCGGAGTCTCGCCGGGGGAGAGGCTGAGCAGCATGGGGCGGCCGGTGCGGTCGATGGCGCGACGAATGGCCTCAATCTCGAGGGCCTGGAGTTCGTCGTAGGGGCGGGCGATGTCGTCCACCTTGACGTAGTCCACGCCCCAGGACGCGTAGAGCGCGAAGAGCGAATCGTAGTAGGCTTGGCCGCCGGGTCGGCGGACATCGACGCCGAACATGTCGGGATTCCACGCGCAGGTGCTGGAGGGGTCGGCGATGTCGGCGGCGCGGTGGACGGTGCCGAGCACGGGGGTGTTGGCCAAGACGGCCTGGCGGGGGATGCCGCGCATGAGGTGAATGCCGAAGCGAAGGCCGAGGGAGTGGACGTAATCGGCGAGGGGGCGGAAGCCGGCGCCATCGGCGGACGAGGGGAATTTTTCCACGGCGGGGATCAGGCGGCCATGGGCATCCATGGCGAGGTGGGCGCCGGAGATGTAATCGTGGCCGCGCGCAGTGGGTTGATACCACTGGATATCGACGACGAGGTAGCGCCAGCCGTGGGGCCGAAGGTGGGTGGCGAGGTAGGCGGCCTGGGCACGGACCTGGGCCTCGGTGACGGTGGTGCCGAAGCAATCCCAGCTGTTCCAGCCAAGGGGCGGGGAGGCAGCCCAGGTGTGAAAATCGGAGGCGGTGCCGGCGGGAGAGGGCGAGGACATGGCCGGCAGCAAGGGCGCGGGCGCGCGCGGGGGAAATCCACGCGGCAAGTGACAGTATGAAGCGGAGGCGGCGATTCGTGGGGCGATGATCGGCGGCGTGGCGGCGTTTGTAACCAAATTGGTTACAAAATGCTGGTGGTGGGAGCGAGTGAGTGAGGGAGGGAGGGGGATGGGGGGCTTGCCGGAGGGGGGTAGTGGTTGGGGCGGGGCATGAAAAAGCCCCCGCGGGGAGGCGGGGGCTGGAGGAGGGCGAAACCGAGGATGGCGGCGGATTAACGCAGGCCGAATTCGGGGAAGAATTCGCGGGACTGGAGCTTGGGTTCGCCGATGAGGATCTTGAAGGGAGCGGTGCCGCCAAAGGAGGCGAACTCCATGATCTTGGTCCAGGAACCGGTGCCGGTGGCGGTGATCTTGGTGGGCAGGACCGCGCGGTCGGCGGCGACCGCGCCGCGAGTGATGCGCACGGAGTAGTTCATGTAGCCGGAGCCTTGGGCGAGCCAGGTGGTGGTCGCATCCACTTCGGCATTTAGGCCGAGGGCGAAGTGGGTGGTGACCTTGCCGGAGGCGGCGGTGGCGCGGCCGTCGGTGAGCGTCTCGGTGGTGTTGGCCACGGAGGCGAGCGGGGTGAGTTCGAGGCTGGTCAGGAGGCTGCGGCTTGGGCGGCCAGCCAAGGGCTCGATACGGGTGAGGAAGATCTGGTAGGGGGTGCTGCGGACGCCGGCGACGCTGGTTTGGGGGGCGCGCACGCCGGTGAGTTCCCAGCGGCCGCTGCGGATGCGGTTCAAATCGGCGATCTCAAGCTCGAGGGCGTCGATTTGTGCTTCGATGCCGGCGATCTCGGGTTCGGTGAGGTCGGGGTTTTCCAGTTGGTCGCTGAGGGCGTCGACCTGTTTGGTGAGGCGAGTGACGCGGTCGGAAAAGAGTTGGGTGACGAAGAACTGCTGGTCGCCGTTTTCGGCAAAAACGATGGGCTTGCCGTTCTCGGTGGTGATGCGGTCCACGGGGCGGAGCGAATCGGGGTTGTCGATGGCGGCGAGTCCGCCTTCGGGGATGACGACGGGTCTGGGGCCGAGGGTGGTGCCGGAGACGCCGGTGATGTTGAAATTCCAGCGCAGGGTGATCGGCACGGTCTCGACGTAGCTGGAGAGTTGAGCGTGGGCGACGGAGGCGGCGCCGAGGAGGACGGAGGCGAGGGCCAGGAGGGGAAAGGTTTTCATGTGGCGGATGAGTGGCGGGGGTGGGTGCGCGGGGCCGAGGGCGACTCAGTCGAGGTAAGGGAAGGGGTTGACCTCGGGATAGAGGGAGGCGGGCACGAGGCGGGCGGCGCCGAGGCTGAGGGTGAGGGAGTAGAGGCCTTCGCCGGAGGGGCTGAAGAAACTGCCGAGGGTGGTGACGCGGAGGGAGGAGATGGGCGGAGGGAGGAGATGGCGTAGAAGAACACCTCGTAGTCGGTGTCGAAATCCTTGGCGGCGTATTGGATGGTGGCGAAGCCGTCGGAGGAGCCTTCGGTAGCGACGTAGGTGGTGCCGCCGACGGTGAAGCGGGGGGTGTAGGCGTAGCGGACGTGGTTGGTCACGGTGCCCTTCGAGGAGAGCACGTATTGGCCTTGGTGGCGCTCGGTGTAGCGCTTAGTGGCGCCGTAGGCGGAAGCGGAAAATTTCGCGCCAGGAACGGCGACGCGGGTGGAGCCTTTGACGGCATAGAGGAAGAAGGCGCCATCCACCTCGGTGAGGTCGTAGGCTCCGGCGCGGACGGCGACGAGCGTCCAGCCGGTGAGGTCACCGGTGATGATCCCGGAGGAGCGCAGGTCTTCGAGGAAGGCGACTTGGGTGACCGGGGTGCGAGTGGCGATGGTGCGGGTGGTGCCGGCGACGGTGATCGTCTCGGTGGTGAGCGAGCCTTGGATGGTGACGGGAGATTCGGTGAGGAGGGCGGTAAACTGGGCCAGGGCGGAGGAACAGCCGAAGGCGATGACGCCGAGGGCGAGAAGAAGCGGACGGAGGCGGGATTTCATGGGAGTGGAACTGCGCAAGGATGTGTCATCACCGCATATCTGACGCCAGCCTAATACCCTGCGCGGCTTGTAAAGCTGGCGTGAGGTTTGGGGCCGCCGTGTCGGGGTGCGTCGCGCGTGGGGCTGGGTTGACTGCGGTGCGTGGACGGCAGGTCGGGTGGATTGGGTAGTTTGTAACCAATTTGGTTACAAAATGCCGGGGCGGGTGGAGGGCGGAGCCGAGGGCTGGGTGGGCGGATAGGGTGGATGGGTGGTTTGGGGCGGGGCATGAAAAAGCCCCCGCGGGGAGGCGGGGGCTGGAGGAGGGGCGTGCGAGGAGGCGCGGGAGCGCGCGGGGTGGTGGCTTACCAGCCGACGGTGCTGCGCTGGCCTTGCTTGGTGATTTGCTCTTCGCCTTCCCAGACGGCGAGGCCGTCCTTGGTGGTGGTGAGGCTGAGTTGGAAGGTGTAGGTGACCTGGCGGGTGTTGCCGGACTTGACCGAATCGTCGAGGAGCTTGCCGCTCAGGGTGTAGTAGGGGAGGACGGTCTTTTGCTTCTCGCCGGCCATGAAGGCCTGCATGGAGCCGACCTCGGCGGCCATGGCGTCCTCGACTTTGCCGTCGGCACCGAGGGTGGTGGTGGTGACGACCTTGCCGGTCTCGAGCAGGGCGACGCGGATCTTTTTGGTGAGGTTGTCGGTATCTACCTGCACGGCGGTGTTGTTGCGGATGCGGGAGATGGCCATGACGGCGGGGAGCTCGGGGGCGCGCTCAAGGACGTTGGAGGCGAGGAGCTTGGCCACGAGTTTGTCGGCGGCGGCGTTCCAGTCCTGGATGTTGATGCGGTCGAGCGAGACGATGGTCTCGGGGCCTTGGGAATCGACGTATTTGGCGTTCTTGGAGGCGCAGCCGGTGAAGAGGAGGGCGGCGGCGGCGGTGGTGGCGGCGAGGGCGAGTTTCATGAAGGGTGGGTGGGACGGGAAAGGAAGGTGCGGGGAGGCGAAGATTTTGACGCGAAGGACGCGAAGGGCGCGAAGAAGACTGAGACGAGCTAGGTCTTAATTTTCGCGGAGTTTCAGGCGGAAGTCCACGGCGGAGGGGTTGGTGGCGATGGCGGAGACGGCGCGGACTTCGCGGCCTTGGAGCTGGACTTGTTTCCAGCCGCCGGTGGGGCCGGAGAGCTCCATGCCGTCCTGGCTGATCCAGTCGAATTTGTAGGTGAAGGCCTGGGGTTTGGAGGAGCGGTTCTCGAGGGTCACCTGGACGCGGAGCAGGTCGCCGGAGACTTTGCCGTCGTTGACGGAGACGATGGCGAGTTTGCGGCCGAGGGTGGAGTCGGTGATGACGCGCTGGTCGTTGACGTAGTTGGGCGTGGCTTGGGCCTCGGCGCGGGAGACGGTGTTGACGCTGGTGGCGCAACCGGTGGCGAGCAGGGCGAGGGCGGCGATACCGCCGAGGGCGGCGGCGCGGACGAATGGCGTGGGCATGGTGGGAGGGAAAGGAGCGGGTTTATTTTTTCAGGACGAATTGGCTGGCCAGGAGCGGGGCAAAGGCTCCGGGGCTCTTGACGTAGACGACGTTTACGGCGGCGGGTTCCAACACGACGGTGGTGGAGAGGCCGCCGGCGGTGAGGGTGAGGCGGCCATCGGCGGGCGTGGCGAGGCGGGCGTAATGGAACTCCTTGGGGAGGCTGCGCCAGGTGCGGGTGTCGGCGATGTTGACCGCGGCCTGGGCGACGGCGGTGGCGAGTTTGAAGAGGAGCGCGCCGCCGGCGCCGGCCTGGTCCTGTATTTGTTTTTGGAGGATGGCGTCGATGGTGGCCTTGGTGGCGGTGGAGATGAGGGTCTTGGTGAGGATGGTGGGCCACTCGTTCTTAAAATCCTGGGCGACGACGGAATCCATGGAGGCGACGAGGGCGGAGGGGTAGCTGGCGCCGTCGCTGGTGGTGATCTGGAGGGGGCCGGCGTGGGCGCCGACGGTCTCGATGGTGGGGAAGGCCGCGCCGACGTAGGAGATGCCGCTGGTGACGAGGAAGAGCGGGATGTCGATGCGGACTTGGTCGCGGTAGGGGGCGGAGCCGGTCTCGTAGATGACGTAGGTGAGGCTGGCGGGAGTGGCGGGCGGGGCCTCGGGGGCCGGTATCTGGGGGGCGACCGGAGTATCGGCCGCGACGGCGGCGGCGGCAGGTTCGGGGGTGGCCTCGCTGGCGGGGATGGCGGCGGCGACTGGCTCGGCGGATTCGGTGGCGACGGGTTCGGCGACGGAGGCGGGGACGGAGTCGGAGCCGAGCTGGGGCTCGGCGCTCCCGGGGGGGGCGAGGTCGGGCTCGACGGCGATGTAGTCGGCGCGGGCGTAGGGGTTTTGCGGGGCGAAGTTCACGACGCGTTCCCAGCTTTTGCGGGCGCGTTCGAGGTCGGAGGCGTCGGTGCCCTGGTAGGTGAAGACGAGGGCGTCGAGGAAGGTGGTGAAGGGGTTGACGTAATCGCCGTAGGGAAGGAGGGCGGCGTCGATTTTGGATTCGATGGAGGCGAGGCCGGAGGCGGTGCGGGGATCGGACTTGGCGCGGTCCACGTCGTAGGAATCGCCTTTGCGGCCTTGGTCGTCGGTGACGCCTTCGGAGCTGGCTTTCTCGGCGAGTTCGCGGGCCTCCTCGATGCGTTTGGCGTTGGCGGCGACGGCATCGCGCTGGCGCTGGAGGGCGCGGTTGAGCTCGACGCGGGCGGCGTCGGCGTCGGCGAGTTGGAGGTAGTTGAGCGCCTGGTAGGTGTGGAGCATCACCTTGTCGTAGGCGCGGCCGCGGTAGGGGATGGCGGCCTGGTTGGTGAGGAGGGCGGCGCTTTCGGCGGAGACGCTGACGCGGGCGGAGGCCTCGTATTCGTCGATGCGGCGGGCGGCGTCGTCGAAGGCGGCGAGGGAGCCGGTGAGGTGGCCGATGCGGGGGGAAATGTCCTCGGGGGCGGCGCCGACGAGGGCGGCGTTGGTCTGGGTCTGGCCGGAGGTGGCGGCGGCTCCGGCGGGGGCGACGGAGGCGGGGTTGGCTTGCTGGACTGGTTCTTCTCGGCGTCGCGGTTGGCGATGGCGACGGCGCTGGCGATGTCGCCGGAGCGGAGGGCGGAGTCGCGATCGGCGCTTTGGGCAGTGTAGGTCTGGCAGCCGGTCAGAGAAAATGACAAAGCTGCAGCGAACAGAACGGCAGCGGAGCGAAGGGTGATGCGGTGGCGTGGTAGGCGGGCGGCGGCGGGAAGCGGGAGCATTTGCGACGATGCGAGGTGAAAGTGAAGGTGGGATGGATTACGAGAGGACAGAGGCGGAGGGGAGGAGCGATCCGCCGGGGAAGGGCCGGGGGCTGGACGCCGCCGGTCACCGAGTGCGGACGTTTACTTCTCTACGCGGCGGACGATGGCGCCGCGGTCGATGCCGAGATCCTCGCCTGTGACCTCGCCCTGGGCGGTGCGGGGGGTGACGCGCTGGATGCGGACGCGGCCGACGGAGAGTTCTTCGCGGCCGAGGGAGACGCCGGTGTCGGGGTCGATGAGTTCCTCGCCGACGGCGAAAACTTCCCAGAGCTGGCCGGCGGCGATGCCGGTGCCGTCGCCGCGGTTGATGGTGACGATCTTGCCGGTCTTGGCGAGGATGCGGGCGGGGAAGGCGACGTCGGCGACGCGCTGGGAGATCTGCTCGCTCATGCGGCGGGTGAGGGCGAGGAGGAGCGAGTCGGAGAGCTCGCCGCCGGAGGAGGACGAGTTGACCAGCGCTTCCTCGGTATCGAGGTTCTGCTCCTGGAAGTTGGCGGTCTCGACGAGCTTGTTGGTGGCGGTCTCGTAGAGTTTGGCGACGGCGGAGAAGCGGATGACGCGCTTGGTGGCGGTCTTGCCGAGAGTGGCGAAGGTGGCGGTCTGGGTGAAGTCCTGGAAGTCGTCGATGGTGACGACGAGGGTGAGGTCGGATTTGCCGAAGGCGAAGGACTGGCCGGAGGCGGCGTTTTCCTCGATGAGGGCGTCGGCGTCGGAGCGGGCGAGGACGGTGAATTTGCGGGTTTGCTGGATGGCGGAGATGAGCTGGCCGTCGAGGGCCTGGCTCATGCGGTCGATGGAGTTGCGGCGGCCCTCGGTGGCGGCGTCGGAGAGGATGGCGGGGGTGGCCTTGACCTTGGCGAGGGCGAGGGTCTTGAGGGTGGCGGCGGCGGGCGCGGGGGCCGGGGTGGCGGCAGCGGGCGAGTCCTGGGCGGGGAGGGGAAGGGCGGCGGCGAGGGCGGCGAGCGAGAGCGCGACCGAGCGGCGCAGGGAGAGCGGGCGGAAGAAGGAGGCGTGCATGTGGCGGAAGGGTGCGGACGAAAACGGGGTTGGCGGGTGGGCGGGAAGCGGCGGGCGCGGGATCAGTTCACCTCGCGGTAGCGCTCGGGGAGGATGAAGCGGAAGTTCTCCTTGGTATCGACGCGGAAGAAGGAGTTTTCGAGGGACTTGGCCTGGCCTTCGAGGACCTTGACCTCGGCGTCGGTGAGTTTGGCCTCGTTCTTTAGGTTGTTGAGGAAGGCGGTGGATTCGCGGAAGCGGGCGAGGCCCTCGGGGGTCATGGAGAGGGCGACATTCAAGGTCTGGCCCTCGGAGGCGTTGATGGTGCGTTCCCAGGTCTGCCAGCCCTCGCGGGAGACGCGGAGGCGGGAGAAGCCGGGGCGGAGGGTGAGTTTGCCGGGGGCGGTGCCGACGGCGATGCCATCGACCTCGACGGTGGCGGCGAGGGGGGTGACCTTGAACTTGGATTCGCCGACGGTGACGACGTTCTCGTTGTTGACGCGGACGTCGGGGATGTAGAGGTCGGCGGCCTCGAGATTGAGGGTGATGGTCACGCTCTTGGGCGCGGGGGAGGCGGCGGCGATGCGGCCGGCATCGCGGCGGGTGCGGAGGGACGAGGTGATCTGGCGCGAGGCGTCGGCGAGGAGGTCGTCGAAGAGGGTGCCGAGGGTGGCGGTGGCGTTGGCATTGGCCTGCTCGGTGCGGCGGGCCTCGACGACGTCGCCGGTGAGGGCGCCGCCGGCGCGGGCGTCGAGGACCTTGTAGGCGACGCGCAGGGTGTAGTCGTGGTTGGTCAGGGTGTTGCCGTAGGCGGTGACGTTGCGCTGGTTGGAGCCGTAGGAGGTGATGGAGGCGTGGAGCAGGTAGTCGGCGCCGAGATTCTGAGCGAGGCGGACGGCGCTGGACTGGTCGAGAAACGCGGCCTCGGCGGCGGCCGCGGCGCGGGCGGAGTCGGCGTCGGCGGGTGCGCCGGGCGGGACGAAGGCGCGGAGATTGGAGGTGACGAGCTCGCGGGAGATGAGCTGGAAGCCGAGGTCGGCGAGGCGGGCGGAGAGGAGGTCCTCGAGGGCTGAGACCTTGTCGTCGTATTGGGCGTCGGCGCGGTTGGAGACGACGATGGCGGCCTGGTAGGCGCGGGCGGGAGCGGCGGCCTCGGGGGCCGGGGCGGGGCTGGTCTGGGCAAAACCGGGCAGGGCGAGGGCGGCGGTGGCCGCGAGGGCGACGAGGAGGCGCGGGAGGTGCATGGAGGAGGTGGGCCTGTGGTCAGACACGACAAAACCGGAACAGTGCCGAGGCGGGGGCGGGCGACAATGGCAAATTGATCGCAGCGCGTGGCTTGGGAGGCATCGGGGCTAAAGCCTTGTGCCGATGGGGCGGGGCGGGGATGGTGGCCGTTTATCGCGCGCGGACGCCGAAGCGGACCGCGCGGGGAGCACCTACGTCATGATCAAATGGATACACGAGCTCAGGCCGACGCTGGCGTTGGCGTTTCCGATCATGATCGGGCAGGTGAGCCAGATGCTGATGGGCATCACGGACAGCATCATGATTGGCAACGTGGGCACGGTGGAGCTGGCGGCCTCCTCGTTCACGGGCGCGGTGTTCGGGGTGATTTTCATCGGGTGCATCGGACTCTTGCAGCCGGGATCGGTGCTGGTGGCGCGGGCGCACGGAGCGGGTGACGAGGCGAGGTGCGGGGCGTGGCAGCGGCATGCGCGGGCGCTGGCGTGGGCGGCGGGTGCGGCACTGGGCGGGCTGATGCTGGCGAGCCTGGGCTGGGTGGAGTTTTTCGGGCAGCCGGAGGAGGTGGTGGCGGTGATGGGGCCCTACTACGGGCTGATCGCGGCGTCGCTGGTGCCGACTCTGCTTTTCCAGGCGGACAGGCAGTTCGCCGAGGCGATGGGGCGGCCGTGGGAGCCGTTGGCCATCATGCTGGGAAGCGTTGGGCTGAACGTGCTGCTCAACTGGGTGCTGATCTACGGGGCGCCGGGCGTGCCGGCGATGGGGCTGACGGGGGCGGGGGTGGCCACGCTGCTGGCGCGCATCGTATCCGTAATCGCACTACGGATGTGGCTGGCGCGACATGTGGAATTCGCGACAGCGACGCGGGCGGCGCGG
>JALOTV010000417.1 GCA_025457685.1 Opitutaceae bacterium | reverse complement strand
GATCAAGGCGATGAAGGCCGTGAAAGACGCGCTGGATCCGAAGGGGATTTTGAATCCGGGGAAGATGTTTGAGGTCTTCAAGGTGTGGGAGCATCCGCGGCTGAAGATCGAGCTGCCGTGGGATCACAAGTGATTCGGAGCGGCTCCCGCGGAGAGCGGAGAAACAGGGATCGGTTTTCACTGCGCCTCCGCGTCGTCACCAGGTTTTATAGCCGAGGAATTTGCCGTTCATGACGATCTTGACGCGGTCGCCCTTGGGGTCGGCGACGCGCTCGATGTCCATGGTGAAGTCGATCGCGCTCATGATCCCGGGGCCGAATTTCTCCTCGATGAGGGCCTTGAGGGTGCCGCCGTAGACGTAGATGATCTCCTGGAAGCGGTACTGTAAGGGCTCTTTCGATACGGTGGAGGCGGCCTCGCCCTTGTTGGCGAATTCGACGAGGGCGGCGGCGATGTCGGGGCCCAGGCCGAGGGCGGCGGCGACTTTCTGCGCGGCTTCGGGCGGGAGGGCGTTTTCGCCGAGGCAGGCGGAGGTGGTGTACACCTCGGAGAGGCCGGACGCGGCGGCGAGCGCGGCCCAGGTGAGGCCTTTGGCTTTTTTGGCTTCGAGGATGTGTTCGGTCATGATGGCTTTTTTCATGGTGGGAGGAGTTGGGTTGCGGTTGAGGGGAAAGGTGTGCGGGCAAGGCAGTGGCCTGAGGGCGGCGGTCGGGCGGGCCGAAACGGTCGGGCAGCTCAGGCGGCGGCGGGTGCGGGCGCGCGGGCGGGATTGACGTCGGGCGGGAAGCTGAGGGGGCCGCCGGGGGCGGGGGTGCCGGCGAGGTCGTGGGAACGTTTCACGAGGAAGTCCACGAGGTGGTTGCGGATCTTGTAGTAGTGCGGGTGGTGGATGATGTCGGCGCGGGAGCGCGGGCGGGGCAGGTCGATGATGACGGATTCGGCGATGCGGGCGCGCGGGCCGTTGGTCATGAGGAAGACGCGGTCGGAGAGGAGAATGGCTTCGTCGATGTCATGGGTGATCATGAAGACGGTCTTGCGGGTCTCGCCCCAGATTTTGACGAGTTCGTCCTGGATGGTGCCGCGGGTGAGGGCGTCGAGGGCGCCGAAAGGCTCGTCCATGAGGAGGAGGCGGGCGTCGAGGGCGAAGGCGCGGGCGATGCCGACGCGTTGTTTCATGCCGCCGGAGAGCTGGTGGGGTTTGCGGTCGGCGACGTGGTCGAGGCCGACGAGTTTGAGGAATTTGCGGACGTGGGCCTCGATCTGTTCGCGGGACCAGGAGCGCCATTTGGCGCGGACGGAGAAGGCGACGTTCTGGTAGGTGGTGAGCCAGGGGAGCAGGGAGTGGCCTTGGAAGACGACGGCCTGGTTGAGGGAGGGGCCGGTGATCTCCTTGTGGTCCATGATGACGACGCCTTCGGTGGGACGTTCGAGGCCGGCGAGGATGTTGAGGATGGTGGATTTTCCGCAGCCGGAGTGGCCGAGGCAGCAGACGAATTCACCTTCCTTGAGGCCGAAGTGGAGGTCTTCGAAGATGACGGTGTCGGGCTGGCCTCTTCGAAGATGACGGTGTCGGGCTGGCCTTTGGTGGCGGCGGGGTAGCGTCGGGCGAGTTGCTCGCCGCGGAGGAAATAAGGGGAGTGGCTCATGTCATTCCTGGTAGCGGACGAGGGCGAGGAGGCGGGCGACGGCGAGGTCGAGCAGGAGGCCGACGAGTCCGATGGCGAGGACGGCGACGAGCATGTTGTCGAGGCGGAGGCCGTTCCATTCGTTCCAGACGAGGTAGCCCATGCCGATGCCGCCGATGAGCATCTCTGCGGCGACGATGACGAGCCAGGCGATGCCGAGCGCGATGCGCATGCCGGTGAAGATGGTGGGCGCGGCGGCGGGGAGGATGATGCGGGTGGCGAGCTCGAAGCGGCTGAGCTCGAGGGTGCGGCCGATGTTGATCCAGTCTTTCCGCACGGCGGCGACGCCGAAGGCGGTGTTGATGAGCATGGGCCAGACGGAGCAGATGAAGATGACGAAGAGTGAGGATTTTTCCGCGTCCTTGATGGTGTAGAGGGCGAGGGGCATCCAGGCCAGGGGCGAGATGGGTTTGAGGATCTGGATGTAGGGCGCGAGGGCGGCGTTGAGCAGGGGGGACATGCCGAGCGCGAAGCCGACGGGGAGCGCGATGGCGATGGCGGCGAGGAAGCCGATGGCGACACGGCGGAGGGAATGGGCGAGGTTGACGCCGAGGCCTTTGTCGTTGGTGCCGCGGTCGTAGAAAGGATCGCGAAGGGCCTCGACGAGGCGGCGGCCGACTTCGGCGGGAGTGGGGAAGCCGCCGGTCTTTTTGCCGGGAGCTCCGGCGGAGGTGATGCCGAGGGCGGCGAGGCCGCCGGCCATCTCGATGTCGGCGCGGGTCAGGCCGAGGGTGGCGATCTGCCGGAGCTGGGTGAAGTCGAGTCCGGCGGCGGTGTAGTGGTCGAGGTCTTCGGCGCGCAGGCCGGCGGCGAGCAGGGTGTCGCGCTCGGCGGGGGCCAGGCGGGAGGCGGAGGCATCCGAGGTGATCCGGCGCGTGGATACGTACCACACGGCCAGCAGGGCGGCGAAGAGGGTGAGTGAGAGCACGGCGGCGCGGAGGCGGAGCCGGGTGGAAGGGGACAAGGTCATGGAGCGTGCGCGGTGGTGCGCCGATGCGGGGCGGACGGGAGGCCGCCAGTGGCGGAAAAAGTGACACGACACGGGCGGGATCGCCCGTGTCGCGGCGGGCGGTCAGGTGCGTTTGATGGCGAAGCCCTCGTTGTAGGCGGCGGGCGAGGCGGGGTCGAATTTGCGGCCGTAGATATCGAGCACCGGGTGATGGTTGTCGGTGAGATCCTTCCACTTGATGGCGGGCAGCTCCTGCTGCATCTCGCGCATGCGGACGGCGGTGGCGGCGGAGCGGAAGATTTGGGCGGCGACCGTCGGGTAGTCGATGTCCTCCTTGATGTAGCCCCAGCGTTTCATCTGGGAGAGGACCCAGATGCCCATGGACTGGGTGGGCAGCGGCATGAAGGAGATGCGGTCGGGCACGCGTTTGAGGTTGCCGAGGCCGTCAGGGTAGATGCCGGTGAGGATCTGGCGGAGGACCTCGGGGGGCTGGTTGAGATAATTGGCGGGCGCCATGGCGTCGGCAAAGGCGACGCGTTGTTCGGGCAGTTCGGCGGTGGCGGTGGCTTCGAGGACGGCGGTGGAGAGCACCATGAAGGTGTTCGGGTTTTCCTGGATGAAGCGT
>JALOTV010000174.1 GCA_025457685.1 Opitutaceae bacterium | reverse complement strand
GCATCGCCGCCCAAAGTCCCCACGCCCGACGCCGCCTAGCCCAAACCCGGGGCGCGCCAGCGAGGAGTCCGGCAGTCGGAGAACCGTTAGCGACCGTGCGAGCGCGCATGCCCCGACCATCGACCTCGGCATCACCTTCTCGCTCGTCAGCTAGGCCCCAAACGCGGCGATATTTTCCAACTGTGTCGCTCACCATTTCCAAACGGTGGGCGATTGGATCCGGCTTCTCGCCTGAAATACCCTGGTGCCCGGGGTGGGGGTCGAACCCACAAGACTTTCGTCGGTTGATTTTGAGTCAACTGCGTCTGCCGATTCCGCCACCCGGGCATGGGGCGAAGCTTGCTCGCGAGCAGCACAAGCAAACGGTCCGCCCGCGCATGTAAACCACAAAGCCTCCCAACCTACCGCCCTCGCCTCGCCCTGCCCATCCCCACCGCACCGCCACGCCGCGTTTGTCAGGCTCGCTTCCCGCCGGCCGCACCCCACGTTTTCATCCCGGCATGGTCAACTTGCTTCATACCCCGGTCCCCGAATCCGAAATCGCCGCCATCCTCGCCCGCACCGCAGGCCGCCCGTCGCCGCCTCCGCTCGGCGCCCCCGAGTGGACCGCCGCCCGCGACCATCCCGCGATCACCGCCTGGTTCGGCCCGCTGCGAGCCCGCGCCGAGGCCGAACGCCTGGAGCCGCTTCCCGCCCTGACCGACGAGCTGTATTCGTTCTATCACCGCGAGGGCGTCCGCCTGCCTTTCGAGCGCCCCTACTTCGAGCGTCGCCGCCGCCTCGGCCGCGCCGCCCTCTGCCTGCTGCTGGACGACGGTTCCGAGCGCGCGCGGCTGCTGCCCGCCTTTTTGCAAAAATTCACCGCCGTCGCCGACGAGGAGTCGTGGGCCCTGCCCTCCCATGTCGGCGGACAGCCTTCGGGCAAAGACCCCTGGGTGCTCGACCTCTTCGCCGCCGAGACCGCCCACCAACTGGCCGAGCTGCTCGTCGTTTTTGCCAAAGTCATCCCGGTAGAACTGGCCGCACGCGTGCGCTCGCGCCTACGCGCCACCATTTTCGAGAATTATCTGTCGCCCCGCGTGCCGCTCCACTGGGCCACGTGCGCGCACAACTGGAACGCGGTCTGCCACCAGGGCATCCTCGGCGCCGCCCTCGCCATCGAGGAAGATCACGCGCTCGTCGCCCGCATGCTCGCCACCGCGGCGCGCGGCCTGCCCGCGTTTCTGGGCGGCTTCGGCGCCGACGGCTCCACCTCGGAAGGTCCCGGCTATTGGGGCTATGGTTTCGGCTGGTTCACCGAGCTCAACGCCCGGCTCGAGCACCGCACCGACGGAGCGCTCTCCTTTTTCCACGATGACCCCAAGATAGCCGCCATCGCGCGCTTCGCCCCCGCGCTCAGCTTCAGCGGGGGCCAATTCGTCAACTTCTCCGACAGTTCGCGCACCGGCCGCCTGAAGCCCGCCTTGCTCGCCTACCTCGGCGAGCGACTGGGCGACTCCGCGCTCACCGCCCAGGCCGCTGCCCTCTACCGCCACACCGCCGAGGCCGGCCTGGAGCTGGACGAGTTGCGCTGCGATTTTTTCCAACTCACCCGCCTCGTCCTCCGCACGCCCGCCGCCGAGACGGTCGCCTACGCCGCGGAGCCCGTGCCGGCCGATGCCGTCTTCCCCGATTACGGCGCCCTCGTGGCGCGCGGTCGCGACGCGCGCGGCCACCTCTGGGAATTTGCCGCCAAGGCCGGCCACAACGCCGAACACCACAACCACAACGATTGCGGCTCCTTCCTGCTCAACCTCGATGGCGCGCCCGCCCTCGTCGAGATCGGCGCGCCCGAATACGTCCGGGGCTTCTTCGGCGAGCACCGCTACACCTACCTCGCCGCCCGGTCGCTCGGCCACTCCGTGCCCTTCGTCAACGGCCGCGAACAGGCCGCCGGCCGCCACTTCGCCGCCACCGTGCGCGAGGCCCGCGTAGGCGGCGACGTGGTGCGTTTCTCCGCCGACCTCGCCCACGCCTACCCGACCGAGGCCGGCATCCGCACCCTGCTCCGCGAGATCATCCTCGAAAAGACCGCCGGCCGCCTCTCCGTGACCGACACCTGCGAACTCGCCGACTCGGGTGCCTTCGAGACCCTGCTCATCACCGAGTCGCCCGTCACCCTTGAGGGCGACGACGCCCTGCTGGCCACCCCGCGCGCCAAGCTGCGGGTCGCACCTGCGCCCGGCACGCGCTTGCTCGGCGTCGAGACCCTGCCCTACCGCGGCCACCAAGGCACGGACGAGCAAATCCACCGCCTCCGCCTCGGTCCGACAGACGCCTCGGCCACCGCCCGGCACCGCCTCGGCTACGTCGTCACCGTAGCGTAACACGCCTGCGCGCCGCCCTTCCAAACCCAGATTTCCGACCGCTAAAGAGGGGCGAAAAAAATCTTTCGCGATTTTTGAATGTTTCCGCGCCCGCCCGGTCTATCTCCACGTCATCAGTTGTTTGCTTGGTTGCTTGGTTTGTTGGCAGAGGCGGTCCTCGGGGTGGTTCCCGGCGACCGCCTCTCCTCTTTTACGAAACTTGAGACGGCATCATGCGGTTGGGCGGCAGAGCAGCGGGGTGAAATGGCGAGCAGATGTCGGTGCGGACCGAGCGAGGAATACCCGAAGGGTATTTCAAGACGAGGGCCCCACCGAAAGGTGCCGTCAGTTCACCTCGATGCGACCCGAACAACCGCATGATGTCGTCTTAGACGCCTTGGCCGGCCGCAAGGCCAGCGGCAGCAGCACCAGCAAGCCCGCCAAGAAAAATCCCGCGTTGGCCAAAATCGCCGTCCGGTAGCCCAGCCAAGCCACCAGCAACCCGAACACCGGCTGCCCCACCACCCCGGCCAGCTTGCTGAAAAAGCCCCAAAAACCGAAATACTCCCCGCTCTTACCCTCCGGCGTGAACAGGGCCACCACCGCGCGGCCGCCGGCTTGAAACGCGCCCATCGCCACGCCCGCGCCGATGCCCACCGCGTAGAACGCGCCCTTCGCCCCCGCCGGACACGCCCAGGCCGCCACGCACACCACGATCCACAGCCCCAGCGCGAGGCAGAGGGCCAGCTTCGGGCTGGTGCGGTCCTGCAGATAACCAAACCCGCTCGCGCCGGCCACGCCCGCGAGTTGCAGCACCACGAAGAGTTTCAGCACCTCCGGCGTGCTGTAGCCGATCACCGTCTCGGCAAAGCCCGACGCGAACGCCACGATCGCGGTTAGCCCCGCCGTGGCGAAAAACAACGACACGAAAAACATCGCCAACACGCGCTGCCCCGGGGCGGCCAGGCCGCGCAGCGAGCGCAGGTTTTCGCCCCACCCCTCCGCCAGCACGCTCCGGCCCGGCGGCGGCGGACGCGGCACCGCCCGCTCGCGCAAAAGCAGCAGGGTGGGCAGCGCCGCCAGCGCGAAAAACACCCCCGTCATGGTAAACACCCGCGGCACCGGCCACCCGCGCCCTTCGATCATGTAGAGCGCGAGCACCAGGCACAGCAGCCCGCCGAAATACCCAAAACTCCACCCGTAGCCCGAGATGCGCCCGGCGTTTGCCGGCGTGCTGATCTCGGGCAAAAACCCCGCGCAGATGTTTTCGCTCAGATAAAACGCCGCCGTCGCCAGCCCCACCAGCCCGAGCGCCAGCCAGATCTCCCCGGGCCCCACCGCCGCCAGCGCCAGGGTGGACACCGCGCACGTCGTCGCCGTGCCCGCCAGCCACGCCTTCTTGTTCGCCCGGATGTCCGAGATCGCCCCGATCAGGGGCGAGACCAGCAACACCGCCAGCTGCGCCGCCGCCAGCGTGAGCCCCCACCACGCCGCCGCCGCCGCGTGCCCGCCCGCCACCACCTTGGTGAAATACGGGAAATACACCACCGTGACGATGATCGTCACATAGGCGGAGTTGGCGAAATCGAAGCAGCACCAGCCGAAGATCTCCCGGCGACGAACCGGCGGAAAATTCGGGGCGGAAACGGCGGAGTCGGCGGACATCGCGGCCGACTCAAGCGGAGTCGCGCGGGCGCTGGCAACCGTTCCCGTCCCGGCCCGCGACGGCGACGACGGCGGGAACGGCGGCCCGACGGCGACGGCGCAGCCATGGCGCGGCGAGCAGGGCGCCGAGCGAGAGCAGCCCGTAGGCGGCGGGCTCGGGCACCGGAGTGATCTCGTTGTTCCCCGACTGCCACCGGGTGTCGCCGTCGCCGAAATCCGCGAAAAGGATGCGGTTCATCGGCGCCACGCCCCGCAGGTCGAACTCCGCGCCGGCAAACTCCGTCGCGCAGAAAAAGTCGGTGTAGTCCTGCCAGCTGGTGATGCTCAGGAACTGGCCGTCGGCGAGGTCGAGGATCAGCTCGCCGACCGTGAGCACCGAGGTGCCGCCAAAATCGAGGATGGAGCCGGCGGTGATGCGCAGGGTGGCGATGGATACGTCGGCGTTGCTCAGCGCGAGCGTGCCGCCGCCCAGCGTGACCTCGCCCGAGAAGGTCTGGTCGGCGGCGAAGGTGAGCGCGCCCGCGCCGGTCTTCACCAGATCGACCGCGTCGGCCACGGTGGATGCGAAGGTGAGGTTGCCCGCGCCGTTGACCGTGAGGGTGTGGCCGCCGGCGGCGAGCGCGCCGGTGAGGCTGAGGCCGCCCGCCGCCGAGGTGAGCGTGGTGTCGCCCGCGAACGTGACGTCGCCCGCAAAGGCATTTGCCTCGGCGAGATTGCGCAACGCGCCGGTGCCGCCCGCGCCCGCGCCGGAGACGGTGAGCGCCTCCGCGCCGACCGCGATGCTGCCGGTAAAGGCGAGGGTGGCGCCGGAGGCCACGGTGGTGCCGGCGGCGGTGGTGCCGAGCGCGGTGCCGTGGGAAATGACGAGCGTGCCGGCGTTGATCGTGGTCGAGCCGACGTAGGTGTTGGCGGCGGCGAAGGTGAGCGTGCCGGTCCCGTTTTTCACCACCGAGCCGGCGGAGTTGGAAACCACGCCACTCACGCTGATGTCGCCCGCACCGGCGAAGGTGGCCTGGTGGGTGGAGAGGTTGACGCCGCCCGAGAGGGTGAGCGTCTGGCCGGCAACGGCGGACTCGAAGACGCCTCCGCCCGAAAGCGTGATCGCGCCGCCGTAGGTGTTGGAGCCGGAGGCGCCGCGCAGGGTGCCGGCCAGGGTGAGGGCCTCGCCCGCGACGGTGATGCCGCCGGACAAGCTCAGTATTGCTCCCGTGGATACGATGGTGCCGCCGGCAGCGGTGCCGAGGGCGGAGGCGTGGGAGATGGCGAGCGTGCCGGCGTTGACCGCAGTGGTGCCGGTGAAGGTGTTCGCGCCGGAGAGAGTGAGCGTGCCGGCGCCGTTTTTCACCAGCGCGGCGGAGCCGGTGCCGGACACCACGCCGGACACGCTGATGTCGTGGTCGCCGGTCAGGGTGAGCGTGCGCGCGCCGAGCGAGACGGTCGCGCCACCAACCACGAGGTCGCCGGCCGCGGCGGTCCACGTCTGGTTGGCGCCGGCGACGATGCCAACGTTGAGCGTCTGGGTGGCCTCGGAGGCGTTGAGGATGCCGCCGCCGTTGACCGTGAGGCTCTCGCCGCCGGCGGCGGAGAGCACGAAGGCGCCGGCGTTGGACGAGAACAACAGGCTGCGCACGACGTAGGCGCCATCCGTGTTGTTGGCCAGGTAGGTCGTGCCGGCAAAGACGACCGCGCGGTCGGCGTTGACCCCGGGGCGCTGGGTTCGTTGGCCCAGTTGTCGTTCTTGCTCCAGTTGGTGATATTGCTGCCCCCCGCGCCGCCGGTCCACACGAAGGTCTCGATCGGGCGAATGGCGTAGAAATTTCCGTAGCCGGCGACATTGGTCGTGGTGGTGTCGATCTGCGCGCCGATGCCGACGCCGAGGCCGTCGAAGAAAATGTTGTCGAGAAAGGCCGCGTCCACCGTGGCGCTGGCGGAGCCGAAAACGTCGATGTTCTCGGAGAAATTCCGGACGGTGAGCGTGCCGGTGGCGCTGCCGGCGGACGCGAAGAGCAGGTGGTTGGCCGTGCCGATCGCGCCAAAATCGAGCACGCCGCCATCGGTGTAGGACAGTGCGCCCACGCGCTCCGAGGCGGTGCCGCCGAGAGCGAGCGTGCCGCCGGCGAGGGAGAGCGCAGAGGTGTCGGCCAGGCGGTTGGACGCGCCGAGCGCGAGGGTGCCGGCCGATACGGTGGTGCCGCCCGTGTAGGTGCTGGTGCCGGTCAGGGTGAGCATGCCCGAGCCCTGCTTGGCAAGGCCGCCAGTCCCGGAGATCACGCCGGCGAAGGTCGTCGAGGTGTTGTCCGCGCCGGTGGCGAGGGTGGCCGAGCCGAGGGTCACGGCCGCGGCGGTGTTGGCCGAGGCGAGCGAGCCGATGGTCTCGGCGTTGCCCGCGAGGTCAAAGACCGGCGTGCCGGTGGCGGCAAGGGTCACGCGCGCGCCATCCGAGATCTGGTTGGCGGCGGCGAGGCGCAGCGTGGCGGAGCCGGAGCCGTCGCCCACCGTGACCGCGCCGGGCAGCGCGGTGACGCCCGCGCTCTTGCTTAGGACCACCGTGCCCGCGTCGATCACCGTGCCGCCGCTGTAGGTGTTGGCGGAAGCGCCGGAGAACGTGAGCTGCCCGCCCGCCACCCGCACCTCGCCGCCGCCCGAGATCGCGCCGCCGTAGCTGTTGGTCCCCGAGGCCTGGCGCAGGGTGCCGTCGAGCACGAGGGCCTCGGCCCCGACGGCGATATTGTTCTCCAAGCTTAGCGTGGCACCGGAGGCGACGCGGGTGCCGGCGGTGGTGGCACCGAGCGCGGTGGATGCGCGCAGCACGACGGTGCCGGTGTTGATCAAGGTCTCGCCGCC
>JALOTV010000173.1 GCA_025457685.1 Opitutaceae bacterium | reverse complement strand
CCCGGTGCGTGCACGGATCATCCCGAGGTGGCGCGGCGCATGGGCGGGTTTCTCCGCGCGACGGCGAGGCATTTCCGCGAACGGTCCGGACTGGTGCTTTGGGACATCTGGAACGAGCTGCGGTGGAACATCCACTGCGACGGCTACGTGTGCCACTGCGCGCACACCCTGGCGGCGTTTCGCGCCTGGCTGCGGACGCGCCACGGCGACCTTGCGGGGCTCGATCGCGCCTGGCATCGCCGTTACGCGGACTGGGCGGACGTGATGCCCGGAAAGGTGCCGGGGCGGCCCTACACGGAACAGATGGCCTTCGCCACGTTTCTCCAGGAACGCGCCGAGGCGCACCTGCGCTGGCGGGCGGAGATCTTTCGCGCCGAGGGCGGCGGCAAGCCGGTGTTTGCCCACGGCCAGACCTCGACGATCGACCAGATCGGGAGCCCCACGGTTTTTCAACAGGCGGTGTGCCGGGGCAACGACTGGGAGCATGTGAAGGCGCTCGACGGTTACGGCGTGTCGCACTTCCCGCTGTGGGGCGCGCAGGACGACACGGCCTTCATGCTGCGAGTCGAGTCCTCGGCGGCGGCGGCGGGCGAAAAGCCCATGTGGCTGAGCGAACTTCAAGGCGGGGCGGCCAACTACGGCCACGCCATCGCCCGGCCAGTCTCGGCCGCGCTGCAGCAGCGCTGGCTCTGGATGGGCATGGCGGCGGGGGCGAAGGGCGTGATTTTCTGGAGCTGGACCGACGAGGTGTTCGGCCGCGAGGCGACTGGCTTTGGTCTGGCGGGCCGCGACGGCTGCGCGGAGGAGCGCATCGCGGCGCTGGCCCGGCTGCGCGTCGTGGTGGATCGGGAGCGGCAGACCCTAGCCGACTACCGGCCCGATCCGGCGCGCGTCGGTGTGTTTTTCTCCGCCCCGACCTATCATCTCGAGACGGCGGAGGCCGGCATGGCGGCCAAGGCGCGGGATGGCATCCACGGTTGGTTGCGAGCCTGCATGCGCGCGCGTCATCCGGCGACGGTGCTCGAGGGCGGCTCTCTGGGCGGGCTCGACGCGCTTGAACTGCTCGTGCTTCCAGGCGCCTCGGTGGTGCCCGAGGCGGCGGTCGCTCCCATCCTCGCCTGGGTGCGCGCCGGCGGCACGCTGGTGGTCGAAGCCGACGTCGAGGCTTGGAGCACGGAAGGGTTTTATCGCGCGGAGCCGGCGGACCGGCCCCTGTTGCACGCGCTCGGAATCGCATTTGTCGGCCGGTCGCCCCTGGAGGAGGCATCAGCGAATCTGAGCTGGGGCGAGGCTGGTCCGGTGATTCGCACCGGATGGTTTTTGACCCCGCTCGCCGAGCCTAGGAACGAAACGGATGGCGCGGTGCGGGCGCGCGACGCGCACGGCCGGGCGCTCGGATTGGAAAGACGTGTGGAGCGTGGCCGCGTGATCGCGCTCGGCACTTTCGCGGGGCTGGCTTACGAGACGGATAAAGCCACCACATTCGAGACCTGGGTCGCGCACCTGTGCGGCGGCGGAGCGAGCGCCGGTCCCGTGACGGATGCGCCGGCATCCGTGCTATGGCGGAGCGGAAGGGCGGGCGCGAAGCGACTGGTGTTTTTGGTCAACGGCGACGAGTCCGCGCCTGCGGCGGTGCGAGTGCGGCTGCCAAGCGCGGGCGCGCCTCGCGAGTGGCTGCGCGACGCGCACTGGACGCTTGATGCGGACGGATTTTGGCGCGGCGAAGTGCCGGCGGGCGGCGTGGCCGTGATCGAAAGTGAGGCCGCGTTCACCTAACTTTTGCGAATGAAACGATAACGGTCGGAATTCGTCTCCCGCGACGCTATCCGCACGCTGATTCTCATCCGGGTGCCCCCCTCGTTTTCATCCAGTGCCCCCTTTCCCCATGAAATCCCCCCGAGCTTTTACGCTGATCGAGCTGCTGACGGTCATCGCGATCATCGGTATCCTTGCCGGCATTTTGATACCAGTCGTCGGACGCGTGCGCGAATCGGCGCGAGCGACGACCTGCCTGTCTAATCTCAGACAGCTGCAAACCGGCATTTTGCTCTACGCCCAGGACAACAAGAACCTGATGCCCGCGGTGACGCTGGACCCTGTGCTGGCACCGACCAACGACGATCTCTGGCACCGCAAGATTTCTCCTTACCTGAACGCCGGCGACAAGGCCTCGTGGGACAACAAGGTGCTGTCGAACAAAGCGAGCTACACCTGCGGCACGGACGAGACGCCGTTCGGCGGAGTGTTGAGCTACGGCATGAACACGCGGCTGAGCTCGAAAAACATGACGCGGATCAGCGCCCCCTCGGTGGTAGTCCTGCTCGCGGACGCGAAGACGACCGGCATCGATTCACCGGAAAAGCAGTTCAACAACCTCGTCTTCCGGCACTCCGGCGCGACAAGCATCAACTACGTGACCCTCAGCGGCGCGGTGAAGCGGGCGACGCGTCTGCCCACCGTGGTGGAGCAGCCGACGGCGTGGAACCCCTGAGCGCGCGTCACCGCGCAGCCCTTGAGCCGAGGCCACCGAGAAGCTTCTCACCCATCGCCCTCGGCCGGTAGCGGACGGCAACATCCGGCGTTGGCCCGGCAATCGCCCTGTGCCCGCGGCGGCGCGACTCAGGCGGCCTAAGCTTGAGTCGGGTGATTGAGGTTTGCCGTCCGCGCAAGAGGTTGTTGCTTGGTGACATTATGCCGACCGCGCCCGAAACTCCCACGCCCACGACCCGTTACGACGATCAACCCACCCTGGGCGACATCAAGATCAACCACACCGTGGTCGCCAGCATCGTCCGCCTCGCCGCCCTCCGCGTCCCAGGCGTGGCCGGCGTCGGCGGCGGCATCGTCGATGGCATCAGCGAGCTCTTCGCCAAACGCGAATCCGATCACCGCGGCGTCAAAGTCACCGAGGACGCCGAGGACGCCTACTACATCGAGCTCCGCCTCGTCGTCGCCTACGGGGCCGAGATCGGCAAAACCGCCTACGAGGTCCAGATCGCCGTCCGCAAACAAGTCACCGCCATGACCGGCAAAGACGTGCGCAAGGTGGACGTAATCATCGAGGGCGTCCGCCTCCCCGCCGATCAGCCCGCCTCTGCCAATGACGACGACGCCTGGCCGGACCTCCCCGCCACCGACTAACACCCGCCCTTCGCCGCTCCCTTTTTCGCTCCCGCCCCCCGTCCGCTTTTTGCCGCTCGTCGCCATGACCGATTACACCACCTGGATCGAGGTCCTCTGGGCCGATGCCCCGCGCGACATTGCCCTGCTCTGGCTCGCCCTCGCTTTCTGGGTGGTGCTCGTGCTGCTCCGTCCCCGGGCCACGATCGTGCTGCGCAAAACCGACGGCGGTCGCCTCGCCATCTCGCGCCACGCCCTCGACCGCCTGCTTGAGGCCTGTGCCGAGCAGCTCAAGGGCGTCGTCCGCGCCCGCGCCCACGTGCGCCGTCGCGGAGGCAAGTTCCACACCACCCTTCATCTCAAGGTTCGCCCCAACGCCAAACTCGACGCCATCCAGGGCTACCTCACCCAAGAGGTTCGCGACATCTTCGCCGAAAACCTGGGCCTCCCCGAAGCCGCCGGCCGCGTCGAGGTGAAGGTGACCGGCATCATCCCCGAATCCCAGGGATTCTAGCGCGCCCCCCGACGCGCGCCCGCGTGCACTCGCCCCCCGCCGTCTCCAACCCGTCCGCGTCTCTCCCCGCCCCCGTCGATGCCGACTCGGCCGCGTGTCTGCGCTGCGGCGTGTGTTGCCATTCCACTCTGGAAACCTACGTGCGCGTGACGGGGGATGATTGGGCCAGGCTCGGCGCCGACGCCCAGCGCTACGCCCACTTCATCGGCCACCGCGCCTACCTGCGCATGCAAGACGGCCACTGCGCCGCCCTCGCCCAGCAAACCGACCCGGCCACCGGCGCGCGCCTGCACGTGTGCTCCATTTACTCGCGCCGTCCCCAGGTTTGCCGCGACCTCGCCCGCGGCTCGCCCGCCTGCGAGGCCGAGCTCCTTCGCAAGGGCCCCGCGTCCTCCGCCGCCCACCCCGGCTTGCCCCCCGCGCCCGGCCTGCCTTTGTCCGCCCCATGAACGACCAAGCGTCCCCCGCCTTCGCCGACTCGCCCGCGTCCCCGTCCCTCGCCCTGCGACTCGTTTTCGCCGTCGCCATGGCCGCCGTGGTCGGCGCGTCCAACTGGCTGGTCCAGTATCCGATAAACGACTACCTCACCTGGGGCGCCTTTTCCTATCCCGTCGCGTTCCTGGTCACCGATGTCTGCAACCGCTGCTTCGGCCCGCGCCGCGCCCGCGAGGTCGCCTTCGTGGGCTTCGCCGTCGGCCTCGCTCTTTCCCTTTGGCTGGCCGGCCCGCGCATCGCCCTCGCTTCCGGCACCGCCTTTCTCGTCGCCCAGCTCCTCGACGTCGCGATCTTCAACCGCCTGCGCCGCGCCTCCTGGTGGCAGGCCCCGCTCTGGGGCTCGATCGCCGCCTCCGTCATCGACACCGCCATCTTTTTCTCCCTCGCGTTTCACGGCACCGAGGTCCCCTGGCTGCCCCTCGCTGCGGGCGATCTCGGGGTGAAGTTCGCCATGGCCGTCGTCTTGCTCGCCCCCTACCGCGGCCTGATCCGCCATTTCCTGCCCGCCCAGACCGCGACAAGGGGGTAAATTTATCTGCGCCCCGCTCCCTCGGCTTGTCGCTTGGGCGATAATACTTTGCGCTAACGCAAGTCCGTCCCCGCTCGTTCGCCCCGCACCGTCATCCCCGCACCGCCGCCATGTCCCGCTCCCTCCGCCTTCTACGCCATGTGACCTTGCTCGCGCTGGGGATCGTTTTGACCGTGTCCGCCGTGGCATCCGGCACAACCCGCCAGACCATCACCTTCCCCGCGCTGGCCAATCTGCTGGTCGGCGAATCCCAGTTCCTCGAGGCCTCCTCCAGCTCCGAGCTGCCCATCGTCTACGAACTCACTTCCGGTCCGGGACTCATCGAGGGCTCGCTCGTCATCGGCACTGGTCCGGGCCAGGTCACCATCCGCGCCACCCAGCCGGGCGACGAGACCTACGCGCCCGCCTTAGCCGTGGTGCGCACGTTCCTCGTCACCGCCCCACCGACCACTGGCCTCCAGCCGCAAACCCTCTCCTTCCCCGCCTTGGTCAACACATCCGTGGGCGAGGCCCAGTTGCTCGACGCCTCCGCCTCCTCCGGCTTGCCCGTGGACTACGAACTCGTCTCCGGCCAGGCCGTCATCGCCGGCTTTCTCATCACCGCCACCGCGCCGGGAACCATTACCGTCCGTGCCGTTCAGGCCGGTGATTCCACATACCTGCCCGCCGCGCCGGTCGAGCGCTCGTTCACCGCCACCGCCGACCCCGACCCGGTGGACCCCGGCCCCAACCCCACCCCGACCCTCGCCCAGACCATCACCTTCGCCCCGCTGGCCGATGCCCTCGTCGGCGACCCTCAGTTGCTCGATGCCGTCGCCTCCTCCGACCTCCCCGTTTCCTTCGAGGTCGTCTCCGGCACCGCCACCATCGCCGGCCCCTTCCTCACCGCCACCGCTCCCGGCCTCATCACCGTCCGCGCCACCCAGACCGGCGACGCCACTTACCTCCCCGCGACCGCCGTCACCCGCACCTTCACTGCCACCGCCGCACCCGACCCCGAAGGCCCGGGCCCCAACCCCACCCCAACTCTCGCCCAGACCATTACCTTCGCCGCTCCGTCCGATGTCATTGTGGGCGAACCCCAGCTGCTCGACGCCTCCGCGTCCTCCGATCTCACCGTTTCCTTCGAGATCGTCTCCGGCCCCGCCACCCTCGACGGCATCTTCGTCACCGCCACCGCGCCGGGTCTCATCACCCTTCGCGCTACCCAGGACGGCGACGCCACCTACCTGCCTGCTCCCGCCGTCACCCGCACCTTCACCGCCACCGCCGCACCCGACCCCGAAGGCCCGGGCCCCAACCCCACCCCGACCCTCGCCCAGACCATCACCTTTAATCCGCCGTCCGACATGCTGGTCGGCGAGATCCAGTTCCTCGACGCCTTCGCCACCTCCGATCTTCCCGTCTCCTTCACCCTGGTCTCCGGCCCGGGCACCCTTGATGGCATCACCCTCACCGCCACGGGACGCGGCACCATCACCGTGCG
Source organism: Opitutaceae bacterium (assembly GCA_025457685.1). GTDB lineage: Bacteria > Verrucomicrobiota > Verrucomicrobiia > Opitutales > Opitutaceae > IMCC26134_A. The sequence goes on along the minus strand of JALOTV010000173.1, from coordinate 717 downwards.
CGCCACCCAGCCCGGCGACGCCACCTACCTCCCCGCGACCGCCGTCGTGCGCACCGTCTCCGTGCTCGCCGATCCCGTCGACCCGGGCCCCAACGATCCCGCTCCGGTGCGCGTCGCCCAGACGATCGACTTCCCGGCTCCCCCGCCCGTCACCTATGGCGACCCCGCCGTGTTCCTTGGCGCCAGCGCCGACTCCGGCCTGCCCGTCACGCTCTTCGTCGTCTCCGGCCCCGGCGTGATCGAGGGCGACTTCCTCATCCCCACCGGCGCGGGCAACATCGTCGTGCGCGCCACCCAAACTGGCAACGCCTCCTACCTGCCGGCCCCCATCGTCACCCTCACCATCCCGGTCGCCAAGGCCACCCTCCTCGTCACCCTTGAGGACGACCCCATCCGCCTCGTCGGCTCCGACAATCCCCCCCTCGCCCCCGCCTACTCCGGCTTCGTCGGCGAAGACACCGCCGCCGACCTCGACCGCCGCCCCGTCGTCACCTTCGCCGCCAAAAAATCCAGCCCCCCCGGCACCTACCCCATCACCCTCACCGGCGGACTCGACAACAACTACACCCTCGCCTTCGGCCCCGCCCGCACCCTCACCGTCGTAGGCTACGGCGGAGCCTACGAAGCCCTCCTCCTCGACCCCGAGACTTCCCTGCCCGTCGGCCGCCTGGAGCTCACCATCTCCCCGACCGCCTCCACCTTCACCGGCCGCCTCGA
>JALOTV010000172.1 GCA_025457685.1 Opitutaceae bacterium | reverse complement strand
ATGGGACTCGATCCCGACGTGCGCGAGCGCACCAAGCTGCCCAAGCGCTGCCTCACCGTCACCGTCCCGGTGAAACACGACGACGGCCGCGTGCGCGTCTATGAAGGCTACCGCGTGCAGCACCACCTCTCGCTCGGGCCGACCAAGGGCGGCATCCGTTTCCATCCCGGCGTGACCATCGGCGAGGTGGCGGCGCTGGCCATGTGGATGAGCTGGAAATGCGCCCTCGCCGGTCTGCCCTACGGCGGGGCCAAGGGCGGCGTGGCGGTGGATCCCGGCGCGCTCTCGCGTCGCGAACTCGAGGGTCTCTCGCGCCGCTACATGCAGGAGATCATTCCCTTCGTCGGGCCCAACATCGACGTGCCCGCGCCCGACATGGGCACGAACGAGCAGGTCATGGCGTGGATGATGGACACTTACTCAATCCACGTCGGCACCTCGGTGCCGGCGGTCGTGACGGGCAAACCCATCGCGGTCGGCGGTTCGGAGGGCCGGCGCGAGGCCACGGGACGTGGCGTCGCCCACCTCGTGCGTCGCCAACTCGAGGCGCTCGGTATCCCGCCCTCGGAGGCGACCATCGCCATCCAGGGCTTTGGCAATGTCGGCGCCGAGGCGGCGGTGGCCCTGCGCGGCTATGGCGCGAAGATCATAGCGATCAGCGACGTCTCCGGTGCCTACCACAACCCGCGCGGGCTCGATATCGATTCGGCGCTCGCCCACGCCGCCGCCCATCGCGGCAGCCTCGCGGGCTGGCTCGGCGGCGATGCGCTGAGCAACGAGGCCCTGCTGGAGTTGCCCTGCACGGTGCTCATCCCCGCCGCGCTCGAGCGCGTGATCACGCCGGCCAACGCGTCGCGCCTGAAGTGTCGCGTGCTGGCCGAGGCGGCCAACGGTCCGACGACCAACGACGCCGACCGCATCATCGAGCAGCGCGGCGACATCGAGATTATCCCCGACATCGTGTGCAATGCCGGCGGCGTGATCGTCTCCTACTTCGAGTGGGTGCAGGATCTGCAGAGCCTCTTCTGGACGCGCACGGAGGTGTTGGAAAAACTCTACGCCCTGCTGGATCGCGCCTGGGAGGCGGTCGAGGCGCAGCGCGTGCGCCTGCGTTGCCCGCGTCGTCTCGCCGCCCTCACCCTCGGCATCGGTCGGGTGGCGGAGGCCAAGGCCGCGCGCGGTTTGTTCCCCTGATCCCGTTCTGCCCGCGCCGCTCGCTGCGAGGCCTTTGGGTGACACTACGCCATGCAACACGCTTGCGCGGCGCGGGCGGTGGCGCAGCCTTGGCGCATGACCAAAGCCGCCCCGTCGGGAGCGCCGCAGCGCTCCTTTGTCCTCATCGACGACACCGCGACGTTGAGAGAGCTGCTGAAGGACGCGCTCACCCGTCGCTTCGCGCCCTGCGAGGTGCGCGATTTCGAGGACGGCAAGGATGGCCTTAAATCCTGCCTCGAGCGCGCGCCCGATCTGCTGATCGTGGATCTTTATCTGCGCGATACCGATGGGCGAGACGTGATCCGCGAACTTCGCCGCCAGGGGCTTCAGCTTAAGATCATCGTGCTCACCGCGCATCCCGACGCCGGGCTGCCGGCCGAGTTGGTCGGCCTGGGCGTGGCCGGCTTCGTGGACAAAAATTCGCCCCTCGACCAGATTGAGCGGGCGGTGCAACGCGTGCTCGAGGGCGGCATGTTTTTCTCCGCCGCCGTGCCTCCGCCCGTGCCGGCGGTGGGCAGCGAGCCCGACCTGCCGCGCATCGGCGCGGAGGTGCTTTCGGAACGCGAGAAGGAGGTCGTGCGCCTCGTGGCGCGCGGGTTTCTCTCCAAGGAAGTGGCCGATAAACTCGGCCTGAGCACGCGCACGGTGGAGAAGCACCGCTCGCGCATCCTCGCCAAGCTCGGCCTGCGGGACGTGCCCTCGCTCGTGCGCTGGTGTCTGCGCAACGGGCTGGGTTGAAAGTCTGGGATAACCTTGAAAAACAAAGGCCCCGGTCCGCGAGGACCGGGGCCTTGTCGTGTGCGTAGTTATTTAACGGATACGCCGGTCAGCGCGCGGCGGCGGGGTTGACCCAGGACGGGGTGGGCAGCTCGGTCATGAGGCGCACGCCGGCGGGGGAGGCGAGCAGGCGCGGCACGATGTTGATGAGCGAGGCCACGGTGGCGGAGTCGCCGGCCACGCCGCCATTCAGCGTGAGGTGGAGGGCGGGATCGCCGGCCACCACGATGGTGTCGTGCGGGTTCTTCGCATCGAGGAACATCTGGAGATCGAGGATGATCTTGGCCTCGCCGCCGACCGTGCCGATGGCGCGCTGGTGCAGGCCGCAGGTCTGGCCCTTGGCGACGTTGAAGAACTTGGTGACGATGGGGCCGGGCGCGATGACGGGTTCGCAGGTCTCCTCGATCTTTTCGAGTTTCCAGCCCATGGCGTGGGCGAGGAGGGCGAGGGACTGCTGGAAGCCGGCGTGGCCTGCCTTGCCGGCGGCGAACTTGGCGCGGAAGGCGTCGGGATCCTGGCCGCTGCCGATCTTGGCCTGGAGGGGTTGGCGGCGGGTGGTGGCGTTGACCACGCGCTCGACGTAGATCGAGTCCACCCGGCGGCTCACGCCGGTGAGGGTGATGGGCAACACGTCCATGACGAAGCCGGGGTTGACGCCGGTGCCGACTACGCGGGCGCCCGTGCGGCGGCAGAGCGCGTCGTATTCGGCGACGGCGTCGGGGGTCTTGAGCGCGGGGAAAATCAGCTCCTCGCAGGTGGAGGCCACGCTCACGCCGGCTTCGAGGGCGGGGCGCACCTGGGCGAAGGAGGCGGCGGCGCTGGAGCCGGCGGTGTGCAGGATGACGTCGGGCTTCGCGACGGCGAAGAGGGCCTCGAGCGAGGGGTAAACCTTGGCCGTGCCGAGCGAGGCCTCGCCGGTGAGTTCGGCCAGGGTCTTGCCGATCTTGGCGGGATCGATGTCCACGCCTCCCACGATTTCGAGCCACGACTGGGCGGCGGCGAGCTTGAGCGATTCGACTCCGATGGGGCCGAGACCGAACTGGGCGACTTTGATTTTGTGCATGGCGTGCGCGAGGAAGCGTTTTGCAGGGCGAAAAGAAAAGGGAGGGGGTTCGCCGCCGCATGGCGGACTTCTACGCAACGACACGGGCTCGCGGGTTGCGGTATGCTGAAGCGTTCACGCGCCATCTCGAAACCCGCGCCCGGCGCCGCGCCGCTATCCCCATCCCATGACTCTGACCCTCGCCCCGTGGTGGCTGCTGGCCCTCGCGATTCCCGTGCTCCTCACCGGAGAATATCTGCTGCGCCGAGTGCCTTTGTTTGGCCGCTACAACATTCCCGTGCCGGTGATCGGTGGTTTGGTGGCGAGTCTGATCGTGCTCGGTCTGCGCGTCAGCGGTGTGGCGGAAATCAGTTTCGACACCCGCGTGGTCGCGAGCTGGTGGACCTGGCTGGTGACGCCCGAGATCGAGTGGGTGGATAGGCCGGCGAAGGGCGTGAATCTGCCGTTCCTGCTCGGTTTTTTCACCTGCATCGGGCTGAACGCCACCTGGCGCGTGGTTCGACAGGGAAGCTGGCAGCTGCCGCTTTTTCTCGGCCTCGCGACCGTGCTCGCGGTCACGCAAAACGCCATCGGGGTCGGTCTCGCGAAGCTGCTCGGCGAGTCGCCGTTGCTTGGTCTTATCTGCGGCAGCGTGAGTCTCACCGGCGGTCACGGCACCGCGCTCGGGTTTGCCCACACGCTGGAGCAGGCCGGCTATCCCGCGGCGGCCACGGTGGGCGCGGCGGCGGCGACCTTCGGTTTGGTGTTTGGCAGTCTGATCGGTGGGCCGGTGGCCACGCGCCTCATCCGCAAGCACGGGCTGAAAAGCTCCGCACGCGGCGAGTCCGCGCAGGCTCAGGCCGAGGCGGAAGCCGGGCTGTGGACGACCTTTCGCGGTCTCTGCGGCTTCGGGCGCAAGGCCGTGCTTCACCTGCTCCTGCTCGCCGCCGTGATCAAGGTCGGCGCGTGGGTGAGCTGGGCGCTGCAAGGCGCGGGCGTGGTTTTCCCTGCCTACATGGGCGCGATGATCGTCGGCGTCATCCTGCGCAACGCACTCGATTTTTCCGGACGCGAGTGGATCGACAGCCGCGTGGTGGACACCATCGGCGCGCTTCTCCTCGGCGTGTTTCTCGCCATGGCCATGACCAGTCTAAATCTCGTGGAACTCGCCGGAAGCGCCGGCCCCATGCTAGTGATCCTGTTCGCGCAGGTGGCCTTTATCGCGCTGTTCACCACCTGGGTGACCTACCGCTTCATGGGCCGCGACTACGACGCGGCGGTGATGGCCGGCGGGCATTGCGGATTTGGCCTCGGAGCCACGCCCAACGCGGTGGCCAACATGGACTCTCTGGTGCGCCGCTACGGTCCCGCGCCGCGCGCCTACATCGTGGTGCCGGCGGTCGGCGCCATGCTCATCGATTTCACCAACGCCCTCAACATCACCTGGTATTTGAACCTCCTCAAATGAAACGCCTCCGTCCCCTGGCCTTGTTTGTTTTGTTCGCGCCTGTTCTGGTCGGCGCGACCGCTCCCTCGCCGGTCGTGACCACCGCGCGCGGCCTTGTCGTGGCGGCCGAGCCGCGTGCGGCGGAGGCCGGCGCCGCCGTGTTGCGTCGCGGCGGCAACGCGGTGGACGCGGCCGTGACGACCGCGCTCACTTTGGCGGTCACCTATCCGCGCGCGGGCAACATCGGCGGCGGCGGCTTTATGATCGTGCGCCTCGCTGACGGGACGGCCACGGCGGTGGATTTTCGCGAGACCGCGCCCGGCGCCGCCACGCGCGGGATGTATCTCGGGCCGGACGGAAAAGTCGTGCCCGGCCGCTCCACGCTGGGGCATCTCGCCGTAGGCGTGCCCGGCACCGTGGCCGGTCTGGATCTGGTGCTGAAGCGCCATGGCTCGGGCAAGCTGACCTGGGCCGAGCTGGTCGAGCCCGCGCGCATGCTCGCCGAGCAGGGTTTTGTGGTAAACGACGAGATGGCCGAGGACCTGCGCGCGAGCGACGAACTGCTCGGGGCCAACGCCGCCGCGAAGAAGGTTTTTCTCAACGACGGGCGCTTCTTCGCCGACGGCGACACCCTGCGCCAACCCGACCTCGCCGCCACGCTCGCGCGCCTGCAGGCGCATGGGCCGGGTGAATTTTATACCGGGCGCACGGCCGAACTCATCGCGGCCGACATGGCCGCGCACGGCGGTCTGATCACACGCGAAGACCTCGCCGCCTATCGCCCGGCGGTGCGCGAGGTCCTGCGAGGCACCTATCGCGGCCACGAGATCCTCACCATGCCGCCGCCCAGCTCGGGCGGCATCGCGCTGCTGCAAATGTTCGCCATGCTCGAAGACCGCGACGTCGCCGCGCTCGCTCCCGCCGGGGCGGACAAGATCCACCTCTTCGCCGAGGTGATGCGCCGCGCCTACGCCGACCGCGCCGCCTATCTCGGCGATCCGGATTTCACCACCATTCCGGTGGCCTCGCTGCTTGATCGCGCCTACCTCGCGCGTCGCGGCGCGACCATCGATCTCGCCCGCGCCACGCCGAGTCGTGGCCTGGCGGGCGGACTGGCCGAGGCTGCGGCGGCGCGCCCCGAGTCGATGGAGACCACCCACTTCTCGGTCATGGACGCGGAGGGCAACGTGGTGAGCTGCACCTACACCATCAACGGCATCTACGGTTCGGGCGTGGTGGCGGCGGGCACGGGCATCCTGCTCAACAACGAAATGGACGACTTCACCTCGCGCCCCGGCACGCCCAACGCCTTCGGGCTGGTGCAGGGCGAGGCCAACGCCATCGAGCCGCGCAAACGCCCGCTCTCCTCCATGACTCCCACCATCGTGCTGCGCGACGGCAAGGTGGTGATCGTGACCGGCAGCCCCGGCGGCGCCACCATCATCAACACCGTGCTGCAAGTGCTCACCAACCTGATCGACCACGGGATGACGCCGCAGGACGCGGTGTTCGCGAAGCGGTTCAATCACCAGTGGCTGCCTGATTCGATCTCGCACGAGCCGGATTTTCCCGCGCCCGAAGTGGTCGAGGCGCTGAAGTCAAAAGGCCACGAACTGCGCATTCGCCGCCTCTACTCCAACGAGGCCCCGCGCTGGTCCGGCACCCAGGGCAGCGCCGAGACCATCGTGGTCGATCCCGCCACCGGCCTGCGCACCGGCGTGCCCGACAACCGCCGCCCCGGCACGGCGGCGGTGGCGGAAGATTCCGCGTCCGACGCCACCGCGCTGGCCGAGCCGGCGAAGAGCCACCTGCCGGCGGATTTTTATGATAGCTGGGCGGCCGGGTTGGTGCGCCTGGATTCGGAGCCCGGGCGCGCGCTGCGCACGCCCGACGCGCCTGATTACGAACCGCTGCGCCAGAAGTGGGTGCCGCAGCTAAAGAGCCATTGCGGCGCGTGCTCGGCGGTGATCGTGAACAACAGTCTGCTGCCCGGCGCCGGCTTTACCCAGGACTCCATCTTCAACGCCTCCACCGCCCACATCATCGCGCAGGAGACGGTTTATAAAATCGGTTTCACGCTCGAGGAACTCACCGAGATGATCCGCACCACGTCAGGTTTGCGCGCGACGCGTTATCACGCCGGCGAGGACGCGGCGGCCGGCGAGCACGGCTACGCGGCCTGGCTGGCGGCGCTCAAGGCGGACCGTCAAAGCGCGAACGACCGCCTCATCTGCAATTTCGCGACCGGCTGGTTGCGCGAGCGGAAAAACAACGGCGGGCATTTCTCCATCGTCGCCGATTACAACGAGGCGAAGAACCAGGTGCTGATTCTTGAAGTCAGCGGCGGGCGTCCCTCGTTCTGGGTCGATACCCGCGAGATGTGGGATGCGATGACCAA
>JALOTV010000171.1 GCA_025457685.1 Opitutaceae bacterium | reverse complement strand
AAGAGTTTGCCGCCGCCCATCGGGGCCTCGACGCGTTCGCTGGAGAGGTCCTCGACGTTCAGGCCGTGGCCGGCGAGCACGGCGGAGACCTCGCGCAGGATGCCGGGGCGGTCGGAGCCGACGAGATCGAGCGCGGCGACGGCGCGGGGCGCGGATTCGGAGGAGGAAGCGGTCTCGCGGGTGACGTCCACGCGCAGGCCGGCCAGTTCGCGCAGCGCGAGGGCGAGGCCGCCGGCGCGATCGCCGTCGATTTCCAGCCGGACGATGCCGGCGAACTCACCGCCCAGACGGCAGAGGCGGCTTTCCAGCCAGTTGCCCCCGTGCTCGGCGATGGCGGTGGCGACGAGGCGCACGAGACCGGGTTGATCACGGCCGATGAGGGTGAGCACGAGGGAGGTTTTCATGGGGACGGAAGGCTCGGCTTTTCGCGGCGCACCCGCAACTCCAACCTCCCGTCGCGCCGGCCCAGCCGGAGCGGGGCGCCGAAGGTATCGCCGAGGCGGCGCGAGGTGAGCGTGCCGGAGCGCGGACCGGCGGCGACGACCCGGCCGGCGCGCAGCAACAGGGCGTGGGTGAAGGAGGGAGTGATCTCCTCGACGTGGTGGGTGACGAGCACGAGGCCGGGCCCGCGAGGCTCGCGCGCGAGCGCATCGACGCGGGCGAGAAAGGTCTCGCGCGCCACCGGGTCGAGGCCGGCGCAGGGCTCGTCGAGCACGAGCAGGCGAGGGCGGCTCATAAGAGCGCGGGCGATGAGCACGCGCTGGCGCTCGCCTTGGGACAACACGCACCACGGGCGCTCCGCCAGATCGCCGGCCCCCGCCCGGCGAAGTTGGGTGCGCGCGGCGCGGGCCTCGGCCGCGGTGGGTTCGCCCCAGAGTTCGAGCTGGGCGCGCGCGCCGCTGACCACGGTCCAGAGCGCGGGCTCGTCGGCCGGCACGGAGGCTTGGAGCGCGCTGGAGACGATGCCCACGTGGAAACGCAGCTCGCGCCAGTCGCAGTCGCCGTAGCGTCTGCCCAGCACGCTCACTTCGCCTGCGCTCGGGGACAGGTAGCCCAGCAAGACCTTGAGCAGGGAGGTCTTGCCGCAGCCGTTGGGGCCGAGCACGACCCAGTGTTGGCCGGACTCTATCCTCCATGCGAGGTCGGCGAGGAGCGTGACCGGCCCGCGGCGCACGTGGAGTCCGTCGATTTGCAGGAGTGGCGGTCTGGCGATCTGCATGGCGGCCAAGCTGCTTGGCCGGCCGGGACGGGCGGCGGTGCGTCACCGTAACTTTACTGGGTTACCTGTCGCTCGCGCTTGGCGTCTCGCGTGCTACAGGTATCTCTTAACCATGCACGCCCCGACCGTTTTTCCCCGACTGCTTCTCACCTTGGCCGCGTTTCTGGCGGCGACTGTTTCGACGACGCCCGTCTGGGCGGTGGAGAAGCCCGCGCTGGCCGAGGACCGCACCTTCGCGGTGGTGGTTTACAACGTGGAAAACCTCCACGACCTCGACGGCGTGGCGGTTTACGAGGACTACCAGCCTGCCGTTTACACGACCGAGCACCTGCGGGTGAAGGCGGCCAACATCGCCACGGTTCTGGCGCGGGTGGACAAGGGCGCCGGCCCGGCGGTGGTGGCGTTTAACGAGATCGAGCTCGACCAGACGCCCGCCTCGACCGTCACCGATCTCAACGCGTGGCTGGCCTCGGTCGCGGACCGCACGCTCGCGGAGCTGACCGCCGCCGCCGCCACCGATCCCAAGCTCGCGGGCCTGCCGGCCGAGGCGTGGCTGCTCAAGGCCTGTGTCGAGGCCGGGCTGACCGGCTACCACGTGGCGACGACCGACGAGCGTCCCGGCACGCATGGCGACGGGCGCGGCGTGGCGATCCGCAACCTGTTGTTTTCCCGTTTCCCCATCACCGCGACGCGCAGCCACGCTACCGAGGGCGCGCGCGCCATCCTGGAGGTGACGCTCGATGTGGATGGCTCGCCCTTCACCGTTTTCGTCAACCACTGGAAATCCGGCGCGAGCGACCTCCAGGACGAGGAGACCCGCCGGGGCAACGCGCGCGTGCTCCGCGAGCGCTTGGACGAGTTGCTCAAGGCCGACGCCAACGCCGACTTCATCATCACCGGCGACCTGAATTCGCACTACAACCAGAAGCAGCGCTACCGCGACATGCGCAGCACCGGCATCAACGACATCCTCGGTTCGCAGGGCAACGAACTCGCGGTGCGCGGCCGGGATCGCGATCTCTACAACCTGTGGTTCGAGCTGCCCTCCGACCAGCGCGGCTCCGACACCTACCGCAACGAGTGGGGCACGCTGATGCACCTCATCATCGGGCGCGGTCTCTACGACCAGAACGGCGTGCAGTATATCGACAACAGTTTCGCGGTGATGAAATTCCCCGGGCTCAACGCCAACTCGCTCGGCCTGCCCAACCGCTGGTCGCGCGGTCGCGTGCCGGCGGGTTTCTCCGATCACTTTCCGCTCTACGCGCGCTTCCGCGTGGTCGGCGACGGACCCAAGGACAAATGGATACCGCTCACCCGCCCCAGCGAGACGGCCGAGGGCACGGGCACGGCGGTGAGCGCCCAAGTCTCGGCGGTGGAGCTCTTCGCCACGGCGGTGAAATACGACGGCTTGCCCAAGGGCACCGACATCCGCGACGGCACTTACACCGGCCGCATTTTCTACATCGACGGGCCCACCCACGTGAACGAGCAGGGCCACGTGAAGGTGACGCTCGACGGCGTGGTTTACGACGTCTTCAGCCACCAGCGCGAACTGCGCGACGAGCTGCGCAACCGCGTGAAGCGCGGCGACAAGATCAAGTTCTACGGCGAGCTCGGCCAGTTCCGCGGCAACTGGCAGTTCGTGCTCCAGGGCAAGGAGTGGCTGAAGTGACGCGGGGCGGGCGGCGAGCCACGCGGCGTCGAGCACGGGCTCACGCCGTGCGCCGATTCCACGCCACCAAGTCCGCGTAGCGCACGCCCCGGCCGCCGAAGATATCGAGCGCGCTGCCGACCGTGAGATCGAGCGCGCCGCCGCTGAGGCGGTCCACCCGCGCCACGTCGTCGAGGTTGGCGACGCCGCCGGCGTAGGTCATGGGTTTGCCGGCCCAGCGGCCGAGCAGGGAGACGAGTTCCTCGTCGATGCCGCCGCACAGGCCCTCCACGTCGGCCGCGTGGATGAGAAACTCCGCGCAACTCCCCGCGAGCGCGTCGAGCGTGGCGGGGGTGACATCGAGGTCCGTGAGGGTCTGCCAACGGTTCATCGCCACGGTCCAACCGGAGGCAGTGCGCCGGCAGCTGAGGTCGATGACGAGCCGCTCCGCGCCGACGCGGCGACGCAGGGTTTCGAGCCGGTCGGGCAGGAAGCGCCCGGCGGAGTCGAAAAGCCAGGACGTGACGATCACGTGGCTGGCCCCGGCGGCTAGCCAGGTCTCGGCGTTGTCGCCGGTGATGCCGCCGCCCACGTGCAGTCCGCCCGGCCAGGCGGCGAGGGCCTCGCGGGCGGCGTCGTCGTTGCCCGCGCCCAGCTTGATCACGTGGCCGCCGGTGAGCCCGTCGGCGCGATAGAGGGCGGCGAACTCGCCCGCGCCGCGATCGCTGACGAAGTTTTCGCGCAGGCCGGCCCCGTCGTCGCGCAGGCTGCCGCCGACGATTTGCTTAACCTTGCCGTCGTGGAGGTCGATGCAGGGGCGAAACTTGGTCATAAAGGCGCGCAGCGTAGGTCCGGCCGCGCGCCGCGCAATGCGCCAGTGCGGCGCTCGCACGCGTAAGCTTTTCGGTTGCGACCCGGCCCGCCGCGCGGCCTCCGTGGGGCATGTCCGCCCCGCTCACCGTCTATACCTACAAATCCTGCGACGCCTGCCGCCAGGCGACCAAGTGGCTCGCCGCGAAGGGCCTGCCCTTTGTGGAAAAACCCATCCGCGAGACGCCGCCCTCGCCCGCCGAGCTCCGCGCCATGCTCGCCCACCTCGGCGGCGAACGCCGGCGGCTGTGCAACACCTCCGGCAAGGACTACCGCGACCAGAAATTCGGCGAGGTGGTGGACGCGTTGTCCGAGGCGGATTTTTTTGCCCGGCTCGCGGCCAACGGAAATCTGATCAAGCGCCCCTTCCTGCTGCGCGCGGCCGCGCCGGCGCGGGGCGAGGCGGCGGTGGGGTTGACGGGTTTCGCGGCCGAGGTCTGGGCGGCGACGCTCGGGGTGTAGCGGTGGGGCGGGGTGGGGGTGGGTCAGCCTCCGCCCTTGCGCGCAGGGTTATCTTGTTTTCACCTAAACCCTTTTCCCATGAGCCAGACCGATCCGTCCACTCCTCCCCCTGCCAACCCGGAACCCGCCGCGCCCGCTCCTTCCGCTCCGGAAGCCGCCGCCAACGCCGCCGCTCCGGAGGCCAAGCCCGAGGTCTCGCCGGTCGCCGAACTCGAGACCAAGCTCGCCGCCGCCCGCAAGGAGGCGGCCGACAACTATGAGCGCTACCTGCGCTCGGTCGCCGACCTGGAAAACTACCGCAAACGCGCCGTGCGCGACCGCGAGGACGCCGCCCACCGCGCCTCCACCCGCATCCTCGAGGACCTGATGCCGGTGCTCGACAACCTCGCCCTCGGTTTGCAGGCCGCCAAGGCGCCCAACGCCGAGCTCTCCACCCTCATCGGCGGCGTCGAGATGATCGGCCAGCAGCTCAAGACCGCCCTCGCCGGCCACGGCCTCGTGGAGGTATCGCCGCTCGGCCAGCCCTTCGATCCCAACCTGCACGAGGCCATCGCCCAGCAGCCGCATGCCGAGATCGCGCCCGATCACGTCAGCGCGGTGGTGCGCACCGGCTACACGCTCAACGGCCGCCTGGTGCGCGCCGCCAGCGTGGTCGTCTCCAGCGGTCGTCCGGAAAAGCCCGCCGATCCCGCCGAAGGCGTGGTCGTCTGACGCGCCCCGTCCGTCTCCAGCCCGCGTATTCGCCAAACCACTACCGACCGCCTAATCGCATTTTCCGTCCATGGCCGAAGAAAACTACTACACCCTGCTTGGCGTCGAAAAAGGCGCCACCGAGGAAGAGCTGAAGAAGGCCTACCGCAAAAAGGCCGTCCAATTCCACCCGGACAAAAACCCCGGCAACAAGGAGGCCGAGGAGATGTTCAAGAAAGTCTCCGAGGCCTACGAGGTGTTGAAGGACCCGCAGAAACGCGCCGCCTACGACCAATACGGCCACCGCGCCTTCACCCAGCAGGGCGGCGCGGGCCCGCGCGGGCCCGGCGGTGGCGGCGGGGGTTTCCATGATCCCTTCGACATCTTCCGCGAGGTCTTTGGCCAGCAAGGCGGCGGAGGCGGGGGCGGCATCTTCGACCAGATGTTTGGCGGAGGTGGTGGCGGCGGTTCGGACCGCGACGGCTCCGATCTGCGCTACGATCTCGAAATCACCCTCGAGGATGCGGCCAAGGGCGTGGAAAAAGAGATCTCGTTCCGCCGCTTGCACGCCTGCGAGCGGTGCGACGGCTCGGGGGCCGAGCCCGGCTCGAAGAAGGTCACGTGCCCGACCTGTCGCGGCGCGGGCCAGATCCGCCGCAGCGGCGGCATCATCACTTTTGCCCAGACCTGCCCGACCTGCGGCGGCGCGGGCCAGAAGGTGGAGAAACCCTGCACCGCTTGCCGCGGCGAAGGCCGCACGCCCAAGGCCGCGAAGGTCAACGTGCGCATCCCCGCCGGTGTGGACACCGGCACGCGCCTGCGCTCCAGCGGAAACGGCGAGGCCGGCCTCGCCGGCGGCCAGAACGGCGACCTCTACATCGTGCTCAACGTGAAGGATCACGAGCTCTTCGAGCGCCAGGAGGACGACCTTTTCTGCGAGATCCCGATCAAGTTCACCCTCGCCACCCTCGGCGGCACGCTCGAGGTGCCGACCCTCTTCGGCAAGGCCACGGTCAAGGTGCCGGCCGGCACGCAGAGCGGCACGACCTTCCGCCTGCGCGGCAAGGGCATGCCCTCGCTGCGCCAGCGCGGCCACCAAGGCGACCAGCTTGTGCGCGTGCACGTCGAGGTGCCCACCACGCTCACCTCCGCCCAGCGCAAGATGCTGGAGGATTTCGCGAAGGAGAGCGGCGACGCCGAGCACCCGACCAGCGAGAGCTGGTTCGCGAAGGCGAAGAAGTTCTTCTGAGGCTTGCTCGGTCTCGCGCACCCGCCGCTGTCACGAGCGGCGGGCGCTCGGAGGCGAGGGAGCGTGCCTCGCGAAAGTCGTCACGGCAGCGTTCCGGAGGCGGACAGGCGCGTTTCGGCTGGTCCGTCGTAGGATGGGCGCAGGCCGCCGAGGTCGATAACGAGGCGATCCACCACCACGCCGGCGTCCACCGCGTGCAGGCGCAGAGTGTGCCAGCCCGGCGCGAGCGGCGCGGGCAGGGCGACGGAGAGCTCGGCGGCGTTGGTCAGCACGCGCTCGCGCCAGGCGGCCGAGCCGGGCGTGAAACCTTCCGTGATCGAGAGGGCGAGCCGCGGGCCGTCGTCGAACGAGACGGCGAGGCGTAGTCCGTTGCCGGATACGATGGGGTGGGTGGGCAACAGGCGGACGTGGAGCGCGGCGGGCGTGACAGTTGCGGTGGCGACGTGGAAACGGTAGTCGAGGGTGGGCGTGTCCGCGCTCGACAGGTCGGCATCGGCGGGCAGCACGGTGACGGCGGATCCGGTGCGGCCCAGCCCCGGAATGGAGCGCCAACCCGCGCCGGAGGGCAGGTCGCGAACGGCGGCGGGGTGGCCTGCATGAATGGAGACCACGCCATCGCGCTCGATGAAATCGCCAGGACGCGCGTCGGGCGGGATGACGGGCGGGAGGGGCGTCGGCGTCGGATTGGGTGCGCGCACCGCGTCCTGCGCGTAAGAGGAGAGCGGCAGCGGGGATGGATCTGGCTGGTAGCGCCGCCACTGACGGGGCGACACGCCGTTGATCGTGACGATGTTTCGCCATTTGCCGCCGGCGATGCGGTCGTTGTAGCGATCGGTGAGCGCCTGGATGCGGAGCTCGGCCTCGCCGGAGGCGTCGAAGGTGTGGCCGGCTGCGGGATCTTTGCGGGCGCGCTGCAGGCGGGAAAGTTCGGCGAAGAAGTAGCGCTCGTTGGCGGCGGCGGCGGATTTGAGCGGGTAGGCGACGAGTTGAAAATAGGCGTCGAGCGCGGCGGCGGGCAGGCGGGCCTCGACCGCGTCGGCATCGCGCACCAGATCGGCGTAGGCGGCGAGGCGGCGGTGGATCTCATCCTCGGTGAAAGTGGTGGGCTGGTAGGGCGTGAGCGGCAGGTGCCACTGGAGGTGCTCGGGCTTGCGCGCGGTGGCGAGGTGTTGGTGGCGCGTCCAGAGGTCGGCGATGGCCTCGGCGTGGGCCTCGCCAAAATCGCGGGCGGCGACGCGGCGGAGATACGCGGCGGGTTCACGGTAATCTGTCCGGTCGGCGCGCCAGGCGAGATCGAGGAAGAACTCGGTGGAGAATTCGTTGGCCTTGATGTCGCCGACGTTGGCGACCCAGAAGGCGCGCGCGCCGTGGGCGTAGGCGCGGGTCATCTCGGACCAGACAAGGGCGGGCGAGAGCGAATCGAACCACAGCCACGAGAGCGGCGCGCCCAGGTAGGAGACGTGGTAATAAACGCCCAAGCCGCCGGCGCGGGCGCGCTCGGCCGGGGTGCCGTAGCGGCGGATGTAGCCGAAGTTGTCGTCCGGCCATACGAGGGTGACATCGTCCGGCACGCGCAGGCCGGCCTCGTAGTCGGCGAGGACCTCCTTGTAGGGCACGAAAATCTGGGCAACGCGGGTCGGATCGCCGCCGCCGAGGTGACGGGCCAGCAAGGCGCGCTGGTCGGCGATGATGCCCTCGAGGGCGGGGATGCGCTCGGCCTGGTTTGGGTAACCCAGCATGGGGCTGTCGTGGATGCCGCGCATGCCGAGCGTGACGAGGCTCTCGCCCGAAGTGCGCTCGCGGATGCGTTGTTCCCAATACGCGAGCACGCCCTCGCGGTTGGCGGCGTAGTCGTAGAGATCCTGGTCGCCGGTCCATTCGCCGACGTTGTTGCGCAGCATGGGTTCGGCATGGCAGGAGCCGACCACGATGGCGTAGCGGTCGGCGGTCTCGGCGTTGCCCGGCAACTGGTGAAACGGCGTGGTGCCCGGGTGCATGGCGGGCCAGAGGGTGTTGGCGCGCA
>JALOTV010000170.1 GCA_025457685.1 Opitutaceae bacterium | reverse complement strand
CCCTCGCGCAGCGGCATCAGCTGCGAGTGGGTGCGCCCGGCGGGCAGCACGAGCGTCGCGGACACGGCCGGAAGCTCGCCCAGCAAGACGCGCAGCCGCGCGGCCATTTCCCCGGGGCTCAGCAATCCATCGGCCCGCAGATCCGCCGAGAGCACCCGCCGCAGGCGCACGGTGTTTCCCGATCTCCGCACGAGCAGCAGACGCGCCCCGCGCTCGCCGGCCTCGATCACGAGATGCGAGCGCACGCCGGCCCGAAAGCGGGACCACCATCGACGACGGCTAAGGGCGGAGAACATGACGCTGGATCAAAGAATGCCCATTCAAGGCGCGGGCTGCGCGTCCGGCGCGGGCGTGGCGGTGGACGAGGTGGAGGCCGGGCGGTAACGCACAAACTCGCCCGTCTCGGAGAGCAGCGTCGCGGTCACGAAAATGAGCAGGTAGCGGGGTTTGCTGATCTCGGTCTTGGTGCGAAAGGCGGCCCCGATCAGAGGCAGCTTGCCAAGGATGGGCACCGACTCGGTGAAGGTGCTTTGCACGTTCTCGATCACGCCGCCCATCACCACCGTCTCGCCCGATTGCACGATCACGCGGGTGGATATCTCTTGGTCGCGCGACTGCGGCAGCTTGATGTCGAAGGTGTTCACCACCCGCCCGTTCGCGTCGAGATCGCTCACCGTCGCAAAGGTGACCAACTCCACGTCCTGCGAGACCGAGGGCTTGAGCGCGAGCATGATGCTGCGTCCGTCCCCGCCTATGCTGGCCAGCACGTCCAGCGACACGCCGGCGGTCAGCTTGGTCGGCCGGCCCTTGGGCACGAGCGAGGAGGTGGAGCGGTTTTCCAGGATGGTCTGGGAGACGGTGTATTCCTCGTAAAAGTATTGGGTGAGGCCGTCGCGGATGGTGGCGGGGCGGTTATTGACCACCGTCAGGCGCGGCGCGCTGAGAGTCTGCGCCTCGCCGCTCTGCTCGATCGCGTTGAGCGTGGCGGTGAGCGAGTCGTCCCCGATCACGTCGGTGAAGGTTTTTTGCAGCCCCAGGCCCACATTGGTGCCCAGCCCGGTAAAATCCGTCGCGGCGCGCGGCGTGTTGACCGCGCGGCCGGTTTCCCAATTCACGCCGAGTTGCTGGAAGGCAGACTCGGCAATGGTGATGAAACGCGCCTCGATCAGGACTTGCTGGATGGGCTGGTCGAACTCGCGGATGATGTCCTCCAGGGTCCGCAACTGCGCGCGCGTGCCGGTCGCGACGATGATGTTGCGCTCGTAGTCGATGAGGTATTTCGAGCCGCGGAAAAACTGCTTGATCGCCGAGTCGATGCTCGGGGTGGGCGGCGCGCCGTCCCGCACGAAATCCTCCGGCACGGTCTTGTTGGTGATGGTCTCGCGATCCCGGTCTTTGACCCGGGTCTCGCTGACTTCGGTGGGAGTAAACTGGGCGGGCAAAATGAACCCGCGCCGGAGACGATAAAACCGCGTCTCCTCAAACCCGACCTTCTTCGCGTCCTTGCCGTCCACAATCCATACCAGGTTTTCCCCAATCTCGAAATGCAGCTCCAGCTGGCGGGACACGAAGTCGAGGAACTGCGCCACCGGCACGTCGCGCATGTTTACGCTGAGCTTCTTTTGGAACTGGGGCAGGCCGCGATCCGCGATGAAGTTGATGCCCGTGCTCTTGCCGACGGTGAAGATGATCGACTCCAGCGTCACGTCATCGACCTGCAAGGTCATGGTTTTTTGCAGGACTTGCTCCATCTGCCCCGCCTGCGGTTCGGCCAGGCCGACCATGGGCGCAGCCTTCTCGATGGTGCGACCGTAGGGATCGGGTATGCTGGAGGCCTTTTCCACGTCGTCGAGCGCGCCGCGCAGGCTGCGCGGCAGGTCCAGGCTCCGCGCGTCGCGCTCCAGCAACACGTCGGTGAGTTTGTTCGCGAAACGCGAATCACGCGCCTCGATCGCGCGAAACTCGCTCTCGAGTTCACGATCCCGGCGGCGCTGCCCCTCCGTGACCACCCAGGTGTAAAGTCGATCCACGGACGAGTCGCCGGGTGCACTCTCTCTGAGTCGCCGCGCCTGCTCCTCGGCCGCCACCCAATCGCCCGACCGCGCCAGGTTAAGAATCTCCCGCATGGGCTGATCGAACTTCGCGCTTACGAGGGGCGGCACCCCGTCGCGCTCGGCTGGAGGCGCCTCCGTTTTGGCGCTTTCCTCCGTGCTGGCCGCCGGCGCCGTCTCCTTTGACGGGCCATGCTGGCAGCCGGTGGACAACACCACGCCCATCATGCAACCGAGGCCAAGGAGAACGGGGCGGGAGATAAGCGGCTGGGAAAGCATGACGGGCGGAGACTAGTGGAAGTTGCAAAATGCGCGCGCACCGAGCGAGCCGGTGCCAGCGGACTTGCGCACGCCGAGACGGCGTAAGTCCACCTCACAAACTCGAACAGGATACGCAGGAGTAAACACAATTTACCCCCGACCTTCGCCACCGCGCAAAGGTTCGCAAAAATTTACGCGAAAACGAGGTTCTCGCCCAGACCAGCCATTCCGCCCGCTCGCTCGCTCAGCCGCGAGCCGCTTCCCGTTTGGTCAGCTCGGCGAAGTTGCGGTAGATCCGCAGGCCCTTGGCCTGGCTCTTCTCCGGGTGAAACTGGGTCGCGAAACAACGCCCGCGCGCGATCGCCGCGGTGAACACGCCGCCGTAATCACACTCCGCCAGCACGAGAGATGAGTCAGCCGGCTGGCAGTGGAAGCTGTGCACGAAATAGAACGCCTCCCCCTCCGTCGCGAGTCCTTCACGGAGCGGGGAGTCCTCCTGCCTGAAACGCACCGTGTTCCAGCCCATGTGAGGGATCTTGAACTCGGCCGGCCGCACGAAGCGCGTCACCCGACCGGGGAAAATGCCCAAACCCTCCGTGCCCGCGCCACCGCCTTCTTCCGAATGCTCGAACAAGGCCTGCATGCCGAGGCACACGCCGAGGAAGGGCTGGTCGGCCGCGATCCATTCGCGCACGGCGGCGTCGAGGCCGGTGGCGCGGAGCGAGGCCACGCAGTCGCGCAGCGCGCCCACGCCGGGCAACACGAGCCCGGCCGCGTCGGCCGCCTCGAGTTCGAAGGGCGTGCGCACCACGCGCACCTCGGCACCCACCGCCTCAAGGGCCTTGGTGACGGAGCGCAGGTTGCAGATACCGTTGTCGATGACCGCGATCATGGCCGGAGATTAGATCACGCCTTTCGTGCTCGGGACCTGGTCGGCGCTGCGCGCGTCGATGCGCACGGCCGCATCGAGCGCGCGCGCCAGGGCCTTGAAGATGGCCTCGGAGACGTGGTGCGGCTCCTCGCCATACTCGAGTTTGACGTGGAGGTTGCACGCGAGGGCGTTGCTGAAGGCGCGGGCAAATTCCTTCACCAAAATCAGATTAAAATCGCGGACATACATCGTCGGCGCGACGACGTCGTAGGCGAGCGCGGCGCGGCCGGAGAGATCGACCACCACGCGGGCGAGGGCCTCGTCCATCGGGACGTAGAAAAATCCGTAGCGCACGATGCCCTTCTTGTCGCCGAGGGCTTTTTTGAACGCCTCGCCGAGCACGATACCGACGTCCTCGACCGTGTGGTGGTAGTCCACAGCGACGTCGCCGATGCACTTCACCTCGAGGTCGAAGTGCCCGTGCTTGGCGAACAGGGTCAGCATGTGATCGAAAAAGGGCACGCCGGTGTCGATGGACGAGCGGCCTGAACCATCGACATGCAGCTTCAGCGTGATGTCGGTCTCGGCGGTCTTGCGAACGATGGATGCGGTGCGGGCGGACATGTCCAAAGCCTTAACCACGGATTTCGCGGATGGGCACGGATAATTTTTTCATCCCTGCGGATAAAGACCAGCTCCCGCCACTTCCGGCCGGTGCACCCCGCGCGGGCGGTAGCCCAGCTCCGCCGACGCGCCCAGCAGATCGGCCATCAGCCACACGATACTCAGCCACATCTCCGTGCCTTGCAGCGAGGGCTTCCGGCGCTCGATCTGAAAATCAAACCCTCGCCCGCGCGTCCACGCCTTGATCACCCGAGGCAGACGCGCCGCCACCCAGGCCTCCGCCTCGGCGCGCCGGTGCGCGGTCTGCTTCAGGCACAGCCAAAGCGGATGCACCACGTCGAGGACGTTGCACGCGCCCTCCGCTTCAGGCGTGAAAAACGCCCGGTCCGCCGCGTGCGCGAGGATCGAGTCGATCGCCCGCTCCGGATGGGGCAACGCGCGCCCGTATTGCGCGTAGGTCCCGCGCGTGAGCCGGTAAAAGCCGTTCACCGGCTGCAGCAGCCGTGTATCCACCGTGGCACTACCCCAGAGGCCCGTCTCGGGATCGCATGCCCGGTCCAGCCAGGCAAAGAGTTCGCGCAGGGGCGGTCGCTGGCCGAAATACCTCGCGTTGGGCAGCACGCTCGATCCGTAGCAGTCCACCCAGTCGCCGCAGTGCCAGGCGCGATCCTTCCACGGCAGACGGGCCAGTTGGCGGCGCAAGCGAGCCGGCGTGAGGTCTCCCGCGTTTTTCACCGGACGCGCCAGATGCGAGCCGAGGCACTCCAAGGCGTAGTTCAGCGCCATCGTGTTGTAGCGCCAGGCCCCGTCAGGATTGTCCGCCGGCACCAAAGGTCCGTTCAGGCCCGCGTCCTCCAGCACGTGCTCGGGCGCCAGCCCGGTGACCGGATCCTGAAAATCGCGCAGCCGCGTCACCCACTCCGCCGCCACATAGCCTGGGGCCACGCGATCAAACATCGCCGCCACCTCCACCGCGTCGCACCACGGACGCAGCCGCCGCTTCCCGCCGGCCTCGTTCACATAGGCCGGACCGCCCGCGAGCTTGGACTTCACCTGGTAGCCTTTCAGCACGGCCTCCAACTCCTCGCCCGCCCGCGAGCCGAAATTCGCCAGCTTTTTTCCCAGCGTGGCGGGCAGGCGCGGCGTGCGCGTGGATACTGGCGTGCCGACGGTAGAGGTGGCCGTGGCGCCGACGGCCGGCACTTCCTTGCGCATGCGGATCACCCGAGCGGGATTGCCGCCCACGATGGCGTAGTCCGGCACGTCCTTGGTCACCACCGCGCCGGCCGCGATGATCACGTGACTGCCGACTTTCACACCATCGACGATGGTCGCGTGCGCGCCTATCCAGACATCATCTCCCAGCACGATGCCCTTGCTCGTGATACCTTGGCGAAACACCGGTTTGTCCGGGTCGGCAAAGCCGTGGTTAAAACCTACCAGGCACGCGTAGGCTCCGATGCGCACGCCGGCGCCTCCACGAATCGGCCCGCGTAGCGTCGTGAAGGGATTGAGGGTGCAATCGTCGCCCAAGGTCACCTCGCCCGTCACATAGGCGTGCGCGGCCACGAAGCTCCTCGCACCCATGGTCAACCCGCGCTCCGGCCCGCCCGTGATCGAGGCCGAGGGCGCCGCGTAACAATCCGCCCCGAACGCCGTGCATTCGGTCCGCGCGAGCGCACGCTGACGCGCCGCCTGCGCCGCTTTTTCACGGGGCGTCGCCTCCCTCCGGAAGCACCAGGGATTGTATTCGAAGCGCTGCGCCCGCTGAGCGGGAGAACGGGGGTGGTTTTTCATATCTTGTGTATCCGTCCACCCGCCTCGGATTCCAAGGTGGATAAATGACGCCACGATTTGTAGATTTGTCACATGCTGCGCTTCAGACTTCACGCCGCTCCGTCACGCGCCCTGCCTCTGAATATCCGCTCCGCCGGCCATTACGTGCTGCCCCCGGGCCATCGCGAGCTGCGCGCGCCGGGACGCTTTCTTCAACTCTTCTGGTGCGTCGCGGGCTGGGGCCGCTTCGTGGTCGGCGAGTCGACTTTCCCGGTGCGACCGGGACAGATCTTTTTCCACCTGGCGGGCGAACCCCATGACCTGCTCGCCGGCCGCGAAGGGTGGGAATACCGCTGGCTCACCTTCGACGGCGAGCACTACGACGCGATCCCGGCAACCTACGCCTTGCGACGCCCGCATGCGGCAGGCCCGTGTCCCGTCGCGCTGTTCGACGCGCTCGATGCCTGCCTGCGCGATCCGGCCGCCGAGGGCGAACTGCGCGCATCCGTGCTCGGCTACGAGATTCTCTTGCGCGCCTCGGCCGCCGCACCGGTCGAGCCGGACGCATCCGCCTCCGGCCGCGAACTCGCCGCCACCGCCAAGGCCTGGCTCGACGCGCGCTTCACCGACGCGCGGCTCAACGTGTCCACGCTCGCCGCGAGGCTGCGCATCCACCGCGCCTCGCTCCACCGCGTATTCAAAACCCACTACGGAGTGCCGCCCGTTCAATATCTTGCCCGGCTGCGCCTCCGCCTCGCCCTCGAACTGCTGGCCGATTCACGCCTGCCCGTCGCCGATGTCGCCGTGCGCTGCGGCCTGCCCGATGCCGCGCATTTCTCCAAACTCATCTCCCGCCACACCGGCCTAAGCCCGCGCGCCTACCGGCGCCACAGCCCGCTCGCCGCCCGCGCAAAGGACTCGTGAAGATGCCCCTTGGCGCGCCTCCAAAGCCCGTTAGGGACTGATATCTCCATGGAAGCCTCCGCCAAGCCCAAGACCCCAGGCCAACCGGATGCCCCCAGGCCCTTGTTCGCACGCGGTCTGCGTCCGCCCCATAATCCCAGACTACGCGCCCGGGCGGCCTGGATCGTGGGTGCCTACGCGCTGGTCTCGACCGCGTGGATTTACCTGTCGGACCGGTCGCTCATATGGCTGGGCCTGGAGCCGGAATTGATCGTTCGCTGGAGCCTCTTCAAGGGCATCGCGTTCGTCGTGGTTACGTCCGTGCTGCTTCTTCTTTTGCTATGGTCCGCTTTTCGCGCCATCGAGACCGGCTACCTCGCGCTGCGCGCCAGGCCGCGCGCCTGCGGGCAAACGAATCCCGCCTCGACACCATCCTGCGCTCGGCCAGCGACGCCGTCATCGCCACCGACGCCGCCCACCGCGTGGTGTTGTTCAACGCCGCAGCCGAACGTCTCTTTCAATGCTCCGAAGCCGACGCGCTCGGCGCACCCGTCTCCCGTTTTTTGCCCGACACCCGCGCCCTCGCCGACACCGCGCCCCACCAGGTCGCCGGCCTGCGCGCCGACGGCGCCCCCTTGTCCCTTGAGGCCGCCTGCTCGTCGGGCGGGCAGGAAGGCGACCCGCTCTACACCCTGGTGCTTCGCGACATCTCCGCGCGACTCGCCCACGAACAAGAAAACGAACGCATCAAGCGACTCTACGCCGCCCTTAGCCAGATCAACCAAGCCATCGTCTGGACGCACGACCGCGACGAGTTGTTCCGCAAAGTCTGCGACGCGCTCATCGGCAACGAGGTCTTCCGCATGTGCTGGATAGGCTGGCACGATGCCGACACCCGTCGACTCCTCCCCGTGGCCCAGGCCGGCGACCACCAAGGCTACACCCGCGACATCGTCATCTACACCGATGATCGC
>JALOTV010000169.1 GCA_025457685.1 Opitutaceae bacterium | reverse complement strand
GGCTTGGCCCACGCGGGCGTGACGGTGACCTCTTCCGGCGAGGCGGGGAACGCAAGTCGCCCATCGGTGATGGCGAGCACCAGCACGGGCTCGGGCGCGCGACCCGCGCTCGGATCGGCCTCGGCGGAGTTGTCGTAAATCCGCAGGTCGGTGACGTGCGGTATCAGGCGGACCAGGTTTTGATGACTGCCCACCCAACGCCGTCTGATGTCGGCTTCCGGGATGTCGTGCCCGCCTTTTCGCACCCGCGCTGCCACGCGCCGCAGGTGCAGATCCACGCTCGCCAAACCGGCGAACCACACCCGAAGCGTCGCCCCGTGCCGCACGGCCTCGATCAAAAGGCGCGTGATGGAATCTCCGCCGAGGGTGGACTCGAAAGTGAACGCGGTCCCGTCGGCGATGGCGGCTTCCAGCCGGCGCTTGCCCTGGCGCCACGCGAAGGCGTTGGCCTCGGCCTGCGTCAGCCCTGGACTGGCCTCGCGCGCCAGACGCGCCGCCTCATCGGGGTTGTAATACTCGCCACCGCTGGCCCGCAGGTGTGCTCCGCCGATGCTGCTTTTGCCCGCGCCGTTCACCCCGGCCAGCACCGTGATTTCGGCGCGACGGCTTGAGGAGGGCTTAGCGGCCATCGGCGTGCGCCGCCTTCACGGCCGATTTGCCCAGGCTCGCGGGCGTGGCGTCAAAAAGCGACCGCACCCCGCGCTTCGCCGCCGGGGTGTTCATGCGCGCCACCATCGCGTCGAACTTCGCCGACAGATCGGCCAAGGGCGCCACCCGCGCCTCCTGCAACGCCACGTAGTCGGCGACCGGCATGAGCACAAACTCGGCGCGTCGGTGCCGCTTGATCGCCACCGGTCCCTTCAGGGCACGCGTGGTCACTTCGCCAAAGCTGTTTTTAAGCTCGCTGGCCGATACGACCGGCAAGGCGGCAAGCAGCTCGGATGTGGAAGAGGTCGAGACAGGGGGCGTGGCGGCCATGGTGGGGTCCAATAAGGCTGTTTTGGCTAAATTGTCCATATTGGACCGTCGCAGACCCGCGCCAATCTTGACCCGACCAGCTATGTCATCATGTATCGTCATCATGCGCACAATAATCGATCTCCCTGATCATCAATTGACCGCGCTCGGCGAGCTTTGTGAGAGGGAAAATATTTCCCGCGCCGAGGCTATCCGGCGCGCGCTGGATGCCATGCTGGCGGAAAAACAGGCGGCGACGCGCGAGGCCGCGTTTGGCGCGTGGGCGAAGCGGGGCGACAGCCGCGACACCGTCGCCGCTATGCGGGAGGAATGGTCCCGGTGAAGGCCGTCCTCGATAGCGATGTGTTGATCGACTATTTGCAGGGGCTGCCCGCCGCCCGGGAAGAGCTGGCGCGCTACCGGCGCCCCCTCTGCTCCATCATCTCCTTCATGGAACTGCTGGCCGGGGCGCGGACCGATGCCGAGCGCCGCGCCGCCGAGGCTTTGCTCGCGTCTCTCGGGCGCGTGGAGTTGACGGAGGAAGTCGCGCGGCGCGCGGTCGAGCTGCGCCAAAGCCTGCGCCTCAAACTGCCCGATGCCATCGTGCTCGCCAGCGCGGAGACCGAGGGCTGTATCTTGGTCACACGCAACACCAAGGACCTCCCCGCGAACGATCCTCGCGTGCGTTTCCCCTACACCGTCTAATCCGCCGCCATGCTCGACCACGCCCGCTCCGAACGCCGCATCCAGAATCGCGTCGTTGCCTTGTTCACGGGTAAGCTTGGCTACCGCTCCTCGGCGAGTGGAGCAAACGCGCCGACAACCGCTGCATCGAGGCCTTACCAATGGAGGTAACACTCATATTGCCTGTGTAACATTGGCCTTGTTACATAGGCAAAAAAACAGTTACCTAGTTGGAAATGAAGGCTAAAGACTTAGAATACGCCAAGCATTATCTCGATGAGGTGCTTGGTTTGCGCGTGTCTTTTGCCCCTTTTTCCGAGGTCGCCACGCTCCCTTATGCGCTGCAAGAGAGCTATGCGTTCTACGAGGCCACGATTGAGGGTCGCCGCTTTCTCGCGATCTTGCCGCGAGGCGACGACGCCTCGCCTGCATCGCTCGAAAAGCAGACTGCCTGGCTGGAGGAGCGCAGCGGCATACGCTGCATCGTCGTTCTCCCTACGCTAGATTCGCACAACCGGCGGCGTCTCATTCAGCGCCGCATTCCCTTCATCATTCCAGGCGCGCAACTTTACCTTCCCGATCTCGGTATGCTCTTTCGCGAGCAATCGCAGCGTGCGGCAAAAAAAACGAAGCCCATCACCCCGGCCGCACAGGCCCTTGTAATCGCCGCGTGCCTGGGACGCGTTCCAACTCACAACTCGTTTTCGGCAACCGCCCTCGCGAGCCGCCTCGGCTATACCAAGATGACCCTTTCGCGCTCCCTTGAGGAGCTGCGGCAACTCGAACTAGTTCACGACGAAGGCAACCGTCGCGACGGGAACACCCGGTTTCGCTTCTTTGGTCGTGAGCTTTGGGAAAAAGCGCGCCACACGCTCCGCTCCCCCGTCAAGCGCCGGGTTTATCTCGAAGAATGGCAAGGCGGCCCGGCTCTCCTTGCGGGAGAATCGGCCTTGGCCGAGCAAACCAATCTGGTGGCCCCGCCTCGAAAGACGTGGGCCTTGGGGCCTGCCGAGTGGAAGGACATGCAGGTTCATCTGCGTTTCCGTATGCTGTCCGAGGCCGCGAAAGAATCCGCACGGCATGAGATTGAGGTATGGAGTTATGCTCCCTCGCGACTGACCGAAGGCCCTTACGCGGACCCCTTCTCCATCGCCCTCAGCCTGGCGGAGCAAACCGATGACCGCGTGCAAATCGCGGTCGATGAACTTCTCAAGCGTCTATGGTAGCCGGACTCGACACCTTCCAAAAACATTTCGCCGCATTCTCCGACTGCTACGTGCTGATCGGCGGCACCGCTTCCAGCTTGGCCATGGAGGAGCTCGGTGCCGAGTTTCGGGCCACCAAGGATCTCGACATCGTGCTTTGCGTCGAGGCGCTGCACGCGGACTTTGGCCGCGCTTTCTGGGAGTTCGTGCGCGCGGGCGGCTACGAAAGCCGCCAGCAATCCACGGGCGAACGTCGTTTTTACCGTTTTCAAAAGCCAACGAACGCAGGCTACCCCTTCATGCTGGAATTGTTTTCGCGCGCGCCCGATGCCCTCGTCTTGCCACCGGAAGCGAGCCTGACACCGATCCCCATGGACGAGGAGGTCTCCAGTTTGTCCGCCATCCTCATGAATGCCGCCTACTACGGGCTCGTGATGGGGCATCGCGAAAAAATCGGCGACCTCTCGCTCATCAAGGCGGCGGCGCTCATCCCGCTAAAAGCCCGCGCCTACCTCGATCTCGGAAACCGCGCGGCCGCCGGTGAAGCCGTGGATTCCAAAAATATCAAGAAGCACCGTAACGACATTTTCCGCCTCTTCACGACCCTTACACCCGGCTCCACCATTGATCTGACGGAGACGGTAAAAACAGACATGGCCACGGCTCTCACCCGCGCCGAAGCGGAAATGGTCGGCCTCGATCTTAATCCTTTTGGGATTACCCGCATGCAGCCCGGCGAGGTAATCGCCGAACTGCGCCGCATTTACGGCCTGATAACCTCCATCTAAGCAGCCACCCGCCGCCATGCCCGACCAATCCCGCTCCGAACGTCGCACCCAGAACCGCGTCGTCGCCTTGTTCACGGGCAAGCTCGGCTACCGCTACCTAGGCGATTGGAGCAAACGGGCAGACAACCGCTGCATCGAGGCCGACCTCCTCGGCGACAACCTCCGCTCGCGTGGCTACTCGCCCGCCCAAGTCTCCGCCGCCATCCGCAAGCTGGAGGTCGCCGCCGACCCCACCGGCACCACGCTCTATCAGGCCAACCTTCGGGTGTATCAGCTTCTACGCTACGGCGTGCCGGTGCAGGTCGCGGTCGGGCAGCCGCACGAGACCGTCCACCTCGTCGATTGGGCGCGGCCGGAGCGCAACGATTTCGCCCTCGCCGAGGAGGTCACGCTGCGAGGCGGTCACGAGCGCCGTCCCGATCTCGTGCTCTACCTCAACGGCCTCGCGGTCGGCGTCATCGAGCTGAAGCGCAGCTCGGTCGAGGTCGCCGACGGCATCCGGCAGCTTCGCACCAACCAAGAGCAGATTTTTAACCTCGGCTTCTTCGCCACCGCCCAGCTCCTCCTCGCGGGCAGCGATTCCCAAGGCTTGCGCTACGGCACCGCCACCACCCCGGAAAAGTTTTTCGTGGAGTGGAAACCCGAGGGCAAAATCGCCCCCGAGCACGCGGCGGCCGGGGAACTGCTCGACCGCCCGCTCGCGGAGATGTGCGCGAAGGACCGGCTGCTCGACCTCATCCGCAACTTCGTGATCTTCGACGCGGGCCAGAAAAAGGTGCCGCGTCCCCACCAGTTTCACGGCATCAAGGCGGCGCAGGCCCGCGTCGCCCAGGGCGAGGGCGGCGTCATCTGGCACACCCAGGGCAGCGGCAAGAGCATCCTCATGGTGCTGCTCGCCAAGTGGCTGCTGGAGCACGACCCCGAGGGCCGCGTGCTCGTCGTCACCGACCGTGACGAACTCGACAAACAGATCGAGGGCGTGATGCGCAACGCGGGCGTGATCGGCACCGACTCGCCCTCGCCGCGCATCACCTCGCGGGCCGAGTTTGTGGAAAAACTCGGCAGCGCCCGCGACCGCCTGCTTTGCGCGCTCATCCACAAGTTCGAGCCCGACCTCAAGGCCGAGGCCCCGCCCATCCACGGTCGGTTTTACGTCTTCGTGGACGAGTGCCACCGCACGCAGGGCGGCGACATGAACAAGCAGATGAAGCGCTGGCTGAAAAACGCCGTCTTCATCGGCTTTACCGGCACGCCGCTGCTCCGCAAGGATCGCCAGACTACGCGAGATGTTTTCGGCACCTACATCCACACCTACAAGTTTCACCAAGCCGTCGCCGACAAGGTCGTGCTCGACCTGAAATACGAGGCGCGCGACGTGCCCCAGCGCCTCACCTCGCCCAAGGCGGTCAACGCGTGGTTCGAGACGAAGACCAAAGGCCTGAACAGTTTTCAAAAGGCCATCGTGCGGAAACGCTGGGCCACGATGGAGGAGCTGATGAGCGCGCAGGAGCGTAAGGGCCGCATCATCGCCGACATCATCCACGACTTTGCCGTAAAACCGCGCCTGAGCGAAAACCGGGGCACGGCCATCCTTGTCGCCGCCTCGATCTACGACGCCTGCCACTATTTTCGCCTCTTTCTCAACACGCCCTTCGGCAGCCACGTCGGCATCATCACCTCCTTCGTCCCGAACCATAACGAGGTGTCGCGCGAGCCCGAGAACAGCGACGAGCGCTACCAGTTCGACACCTACACCAAACACGTCCTCACCGCCGGTCGCACCACCAAGGCCTACGAGGACGAGATGAAGCGCCGCTTCATCGAGGAGCCCGCCAACACCAAGCTGCTCATCGTCGTGAGCAAACTCCTCACCGGCTTCGACGCGCCCTCCTGCACCTACATCTATCTCGACGACGTGCGGCGCGACCACGACCTGTTTCAGGCCATCTGCCGCACCAACCGCCTCGACGGCGACGACAAGGACTACGGCCACATCGTGGACTACGTGGAGTTGTTCCAGGACGTGCAGCGATCCATCGCGATCTACAGCTCCGACGAACTCGACATCGACCAAGGCAACGGCGGCACCAACAACGTCGAAATCAAGAACTGGCTGACCGAGGGCCGCGCCCAGCTCGACGCCGCGCGCGAGGCCCTGCGTTATCTCTGCGAACCCGTGTCCGCTCCGCGCGAGGTCGAGCAGTTCCTTCGCTTTTTCTGCGGCGACGACAGCAACCCAAGCGCGCTCACCGATACCGAGCCGCTGCGCATCACCTTCTACAAGGCCACGGCCGCCTTTATCCGCGCCTACTCCCACCTCGCGCAAAACCTCGCCGAGGCGGGCTATTCCGACGCCGAGGCCGCCGCGCTCGTGCGCGAGACGGAGTTTTACACCTTCGTCCGTTCTTCGATCAAAAATCACTCGGGCGAGGAGTTGGACATCAAGCCCTTCGAGGCGGACATGCGCCACCTCATCAACACCTACATCCAGGCCGATCCGGCCGAGGCGCTCGGCACCCTCGGCGACCTCTCACTCACCGAGCTGATTATCCAGACCGGCATCCACGACGCCATCGCCCGCAAGCTCAACGCCAAGGGCACGCTCTCGAAAAACTCGGTGGCCGAGGCCATCGTGAACAACGTCCGCAAGACGATCATCCGCGACCAGCTCACCGACCCGCGCTTCTACGCGGAAATGTCGCGGCTGCTGGAAGACCTGATCGCGCAGAAGCGAGCGGGCACCGTCTCCTACGAGGAGTTTTTGCAGCGCGCGGAGGCCTTGGTGAAACGCCTCGGCAACAAGCACCCGTCCGACGGCGTGCCCACGATTTTG
Organism: Opitutaceae bacterium; assembly: GCA_025457685.1. GTDB lineage: Bacteria > Verrucomicrobiota > Verrucomicrobiia > Opitutales > Opitutaceae > IMCC26134_A. The sequence goes on along the minus strand of JALOTV010000169.1, from coordinate 4,494 downwards.
CACGGCAAACCCGAGGCCATCGTTCTTTTCAACAACCTGCCGCGCGTGCTCGGCCTCGACGGCGTCCGCTCCGACGAGCCGAACGAAAAGGAGCAGGCGGAGTGGGCCTCGCTTGCGCTCTCGCTCGACCGCGCGGTGCGCGAAAACGCGCCGGCGGCGTGGCGCGGGGACGACGCGCGCGAGAAGCAAGTGCTCAACGCGCTCTTCCCCTTGCTCGACCGCGACCGCGAGGCGACGCAGGCGCTTTTCGAGATCATCAAGCAGCAACCGGGCTACTGATGGCGGCGTTTATCGAAATCGGTTCGCCTATGCGATTTCGAAGCTTGGGTGGATACGCGCCCAGCAGGAAAAATTGCGCGGTCAGGCTCGCGAGACGCCTCGCGCCTACGTGGAGCGCGAGAGTCACCACCTGTGGGGACGGCGTCACCTGCTCGCGGTGAGCCAGGCGGACGCGCCGCCGAGCGTGAAGCTCGACCACAAGCGCATCACACTCACGGTGCGGCCGGGCGCGACGCGGGAGAAACGCGCCGAGGTCCTCCACGAGTGGCACAAGCGCCAGCTCCACGCCGTGGTGCCTGACCTGATCGCAAAGTGGGAGCCGCGCCTTGGCGTGAAAGTGGCGGACTACTTTTTGCAGCGCATGAAAACCAAGTGGGGCGGCTGCAATCCCCGCGCGCGACACATACGGCTCAACACGGAGTTGGTGAAGAAGCCGAAAGACCTGCTCGAATACGTCATCGTCCACGAGATGGCGCACCTCCGGGAACCAAACCACAGCGAGCGCTTCGTGGCGCTCCTCGATGAGCATTACCCCGGCTGGCGCGAAGCGCGGGCCGAGCTTAACGAACTACCGCTCGGTGCGGAGCACTGGGCGTAGGCGGGGGCCGGGGTGTCGCTTGCTGGCCTCGCCGGGCCAAGTAACGGAGGTGTTTTAGGAGTTCGGGGCACAAAAAAGCCCCTGGGACTTTTCCAAGTCCAAGGGGCGAAAGTGGTGCCAGAGGCCGGGATTGAACCGGCGACCAAAGGCTTATGAGTCCTCTGCTCTACCACTGAGCTACTCTGGCGTCTAATCCGGCATCCCAGGGGACGCCGAAATCAGAGGGGCGAGGAAAGGCCGCGACGATAGCGTGTCAAGCTCCCCCGCTGCATGGGCGGACGGCTAGGCTCCGGCCGGGGCCAGGCGCAACACGTGCCAGGAGAGCGGCGGGAGGCTGAGCGACACCGTTCCGTCGGGGGCGACATGGGTGTCGGTCACCTGGCGGGGCGCGACGGTTTCGGGGGCTTGCTCGGTGTTGACCGCGTGCACGTCGCCCGGGTTGGCCAAGACCTCGTGGCCGACGACGCGCCAGCGGCTGGCGCCGTCGTCGAGGCGCAGGGTGAGGGCGGCGGGCGCGGTCTGGCCGCGGTGGAGGATAAACACCGACACGTGGTCGCCGTCGCGGGTGGCGAGGGCCTCGACGTCGGGCGAGGGGCCGTGGGTGGGCGTGTCGGAGCTGGACGCGCCGGTGAGGTGGGAGGGCAGGAGGACGCCGCGGCCGTGGCGCGAGGCCTGGCGGAGCGGGTGGAAAATCGTCTGACGCCAGGCGGCGCCGCCGGGGGAGGTCATGATGGGGGCGATGACGTTGACCAGCTGGGCCATGCAGGCGTAGCGCACGCGGCCGGAGTGGCGCAGGAGCACGAGGAGCATGCCGGCGACGACGAGGGCGTCGGCGAAGGTGTAGATATTCTCCAGCTGGCGGGGGGCGGTGGCCCAGCGGGCGAACGTTTCGTTGCCCTTGGCCATGTCCCAGACGTTCCACTCGTCGAAGGAGAGCATCATGGTCTTTTTGTGGCGCTGCTTGGCTTTGACGAAATCGCAGGCGGCGAGCACGTCGCGGATCTGGTGCTCCATCTGGGCGGGGCAGGCGAGGTAGTCGGCGAGGGATTTGTGGCCGTCCTCGCGGACGTAGAGGTGGATGGAGAGGGCGTCCACGTTGGCGTAGCAGTGCTCGAGGACGACGCGTTCCCAGTCGGGGAATTCGGGCATGAGGGGGCCGGAGGAGCCGCAGGCGATGAGTTCCAGTTTGGGGTCGAACTGGCGGAGGGCGTTGGCGGTCTCGTTGGCGAGGCGGCCGTATTCGACGGCGGTCTTGCGGCCGGTCTGCCAGGGGCCGTCCATCTCGTTGCCGAGGCACCAGGTGCGGACGGCGTGGGGCTCGGCGTAGCCGTGTGCCTTGCGCAGGTCGCCGAATTTGGAGCCGGCGGGGGCGTTGCAATACTCGACGAGCTGGCGGGCGGCGTCGATGCCGCGGGTGCCGAGGTTGAAGGCCATCATGGGCTCGGTCTTGGCGGCCTTGCACCACTCCATGAATTCGTTGGTGCCAAACTGGTTGGTCTCGGTGACGCCCCAGGCGTAGTCGAGCCGGCGGGGGCGCTGGGCGGCGGGGCCGACGCCGTCTTCCCAGTCGTAGGCGGAGACGAAGTTGCCGCCGGGGTAGCGGACCATGGGCACGTCGAGTTCGTGGATGAGTTTGAGCACGTCCTGGCGAAAGCCGCGGGCGTCGGCCTCGGGGTGGCCGGGTTCGTAGATGCCGGTGTAAACGGCGCGGCCGAGATGCTCGATGAAGTTGCCGTAGAGGCGGGGATCGATGGCGTTTTGGGCGAGGTCGGTGAAGACGCGGAGGGTGATGCTCATGGCGGGGGTGGGGCGAATAAGGTAGCAAATCCGGGCCGGCGGGGGAATCTGCGGGACGCACATGAGCTTAAGCGAAATCCACATCATCGGCGCGCGAACGCAGGAGTTGCTGGTCAGCGCGGAGGCGTGTCCGGCGCTGGCGGCGGCGGGCGTGCGCCTGTGCGGGGTGAGCGACACGGCGGCGCCCTACCGGATGGAGCGGCCGGCGCTGCCCTTCGGCGAGGTGCTGGGGGTGCTGGCGGGGGAGGGCCGGGTGTGGCTGGAGGGCGAGGGCTGGCGGACGGTCGGGGCGGGGGAGTGCTACCTGGCGCCGCGCGGGTCGGCGCAGGGCTTTTTCCCCGCGCCGGGCAGGCGTTGGCGCATCGCCTGGGTGCATTACGTGGAAACCACGCCGGAGTCGGAGCGAGTGCTGGCGCGGGGGGCGGCGACGGTGGTCGCGGGGGACGCCGAGCCGCTGGCCGAGGCGATACGCCGGCTGCACACCGAGGTGCTGGGCGCGAACGATGCGGCGATGGCGGCCCAGCTGGCGGGCTGGGTGCATCTGTGCGGGCGGCGGCTGGCGCGCCGTCCGGAGGCGGGCAGGGGAGACGAGCGCCTGCGTCGGCTCTGGACGCGCGTGGATGCGGAGCTGGGCGAGCCCTGGGATCTGGCCGCGCTGGCGAAGTCGGCCGGGCTGAGCGGGGAGCACCTGAGGCGGCTCTGCCAGGCGGAGCTGGGGCGGAGCCCGATGGCGGAGCTGACGCGCCTGCGGATGCGCCGGGCTGGGCTGTTGTTGCGCAGCACGCCCTCCAAGGTGGAGGCGGTGGCGGCGGCGGTGGGTTATGGCAGTTTGTATGCGTTTTCGGCGGCGTTTCGGCGGGAAGTCGGGGTGCCGCCCTCGGCGTGGCGGAGCGGGACGGGGCGGAGTTTGTGAACTCGCGCAATTTCCGTTTGACAGCAGGCGGGGCGAACCGGTGTTTTCTTCCTTTTTATGAAAGTTGTCTCCTCCATCAAATCCGCGAAGAAGCGTCACCCCGACTGCCAAGTCGTTCGCCGCAAGGGCCGCATCTACGTGATCAACAAGACCGACCCCCGCTACAAGGCGCGTCAGGGCTAAGTCCAACCCGGCCACAGCCGATTCAAATCCTTAAACTATCATGAAGAGCGAAGGCCATCCCGTCCTCAACAACGTCTGTTTCCTCGACGTTGCCACCGGTAAGAAGTTCCTCACCAAGTCCACCATCAAGTCCGCCCGCAAGGAGACCATCGATGGCGTCGAGTATCACGTCGTGATCCGCGACGTGACCATGGATTCCCATCCCGCCTACACCGGCGAGAAGCGCATCGTCGACACGGCCGGCCGCGTGGAGAAGTTCACCACCAAGTTCCGCCGCGGTGCCACCGCCGCCAAGAAGTAAGCCCCGGCTCGCTTTTTTGTTTTTTGGAAACCGTCCGCCTCCCACGAGGCGGGCGGTTTTTTTTGTGTCCGCACGGCGCGCGGGCGGCGCTTTTTCTTTTCACCTCTCATCGCCTCGGCACGCTCGCCGCACTCATTTTATGACCAAGCTCATCGTATTCGACTGTGACAGCACGCTCTCGGCCATCGAGGGCATCGACGAACTCGGTCGGGCGCGCGGCCCGGAGGTGTTTGCCCGGGTGGAGGCGATGACGAACGACGCGATGAACGGCAAAATCGCGGTCGAGGCGGTGTTTGGCGAGCGCCTGCGCATCATTCGCCCGACTATCGCTCATGCGGAGGCGGTGGGGCGGCAGTATATCGAGACGGTGGAGCCGACGGCGGCGGCCGCGCTCGCCGCGCTGCGGGCGGCGGGCTGGACGCC
>JALOTV010000416.1 GCA_025457685.1 Opitutaceae bacterium | reverse complement strand
GGCGCTCTTCCTGAAAAAACTCAAGGGCGTCAGCGAGCCCGAGGCCAAGCGCAAGATCATCGGCCGCACCTTCGTCGAGGTTTTCGAAAAGTCCCTGAAATCCATCGGCAAGGCCGACTTCCTCGCGCAGGGCACGCTCTATCCCGACGTCATCGAGAGCGTGCAGATCGGCAATAATCCCGCCTCGCTCATCAAGTCGCACCACAACGTCGGCGGCCTGCCCGAGCGCATGAAGCTCAAGCTCCTCGAGCCGCTCCGTGAGCTCTTCAAGGACGAGGTCCGCGCCGTCGGCACCGCGCTCGGCCTGCCCCGCGAGGTCGTCTGGCGCCAGCCTTTCCCCGGCCCCGGCCTCGGCGTGCGCGGTGAAATCCGTCGGCGTGATCGGCGACGAGCGGAACTACGCCTACGTGATCGCGGTCCGCGTGGTCGAGAGCATCGACGCCATGACGGCCGACTGGTCCCGCCTGCCGTACGACCTGCTCCAGACCATCTCCAATCGCATCACCAACGAAGTTCGCGGCGTCAGCCGCGTGGTCCTCGACATCAGTTCCAAGCCGCCCGCGACCATCGAGTGGGAATAAACCCGCCGTCACTCCGGCCGCCTGCGGCACCGCCCATGAAACGCCTTCTCACCTGCATCGCCGCCAGCCTTCTGCTCCTGGCGTGCCCGCTTCAGGCCGCTTCGCCTGAAGCCGAGGCGGTCATCGCGAAGGCCCGGGCCCACCTCGGCGGCGACGCGGCGCTGGATGCGGTCCGCTCGATCCGGTACTCCGGCAGTATCGAAATGACCGAGACGCCTGCCGCCACCCCGGCCCGGTCCCGCATCGAAATCATCTTCCAAAAACCCTGCCAGCACCGCCTCGTCATCACCTCCGACAAGACGACCGACATCACCGGCCTCGACGACTATCTCGCCTGGCGGCGCATTGTGCCTCTCGACGGTGGCCGCGCGCAGACCATCGGAATGGGCGCGGACGCCACCCAGCGCCTGCGCGCCAATACCTGGGAAAACCTTTCTTTCTTCCGCGGCATCGAGCAGCGCGGTGGAGAGATCGTGGATCAGGGCGAAGCGGAGATCGACGGCATCCGCTGCCGCAAACTCGTCTTCAGCTACGGCTCCGGCATCGAGTTCATCCGCTACATCGACCTCGCCACCGGTCGCCTCGTGCTGACCGAAACGCTCCCCGTCGGCCGCATCCGCGAAGAGGGCGAGATCGTCATTTCCGGCCTCCGCTTCCCGAAAAAACTCATCGCCACCGGCCCGGCCTCCGCCGACGGCCGGAGCCGTGTGATCACGATCACCTTTGATCGCATCGTCCTGAACGAGACGTTCCCCGCCAGCACCTTCGAGCAGCCGGTCGGCAGGACACAATAAACCCCTTTTCACCCAAAACCCGTGCGACTCCTCCGAACCTCCTCCAAAACCTTCCAGGCCGATCTCGCGGACTTCTGCCGCAGCGCGGCCGCGACCAAGGAAATCCACGACAGTGTCGCCGCCATCCTGGCCGATGTGCGCCACCGGAGCGACGAAGCCGTCGCCTACTACGCCGCCAAATTCGACGGCGCCAAGCTGCGCGCCCGCGAGTTTCGCCTGAAGCCCTCCGACCTCGAGGTCGCCTTCAAGGCCCTGCCCGCCGCCAGCCGCAAGGCCATGGAGGCCGCCCACGAAAACATCGTCGCCTTCAACAAAAAGACCCTGCCCGCCGACTGGTCGGGAAAAAACAAGCAGGGCGCCGAGGTCGGTGAAGTGTTTCACCCGATACGTCGCGTCGGGCTCTACGTCCCCGGCGGCCAGGTGCCGCTCGTCTCCACCGTCCTCATGACCGCCACGCTCGCGAAGATCGCGGGCTGCCCCGAGATCGCCGTCTTCACCCCCTCCGACCCCTCCGGCAAAGTCGCCCCCGGCCTGCTCGCGGCGCTCCACCTCGTGGGTGTGGATGAGGTTTACCGCATCGGCGGCGTCCAGAATCTTCGGCCCGGGCAACGCCTACGTCTGCGAAGCGAAGCGCCAGGTGTTCGGCACCGTCGGCGTCGATTCCCTGCCCGGCCCGAGCGAAGTCATGATCGTGGCCGACGAATCCGCCCGCGCCGACTACGTCGCCGCGGATCTGCTCGCCCAGGCCGAGCACGGCTCCGGCCGGGAAAAAGTCTATCTCGTCGCCACCTCGCAGGCCTTCATCGACGAAGTCGCCGCCGAGGTGAAGACCCAGCTCAAGCTCATCACCCGCTCGGAAAAAACCCAGGCCGTCCTCACGCACGGTTTCGCCGCGATCGAAGCGTCGACACTCGCGCAGATCGTCGAGATCGCGAACTACGTCGCGCCCGAACACCTCGAATTGATGGTGAAAGACGCCTCGGCGAAAAAGCTCACCAAGGAAATCACCACGGCCGGCTCGATCCTCATCGGTGAAAACACACCGACCGCGCTCGGCGATTTCACCGCCGGCCCCAGCCATGTGCTGCCGACGGGCCGCACCGGACGCTTCTTCAGCGGACTGCGCGTCATGGATTTCATGCGCCGCACCAGCATCGTGAAATACGGCCCCGCCAGCGTGAAGAAAGGCAACGAGGTCGTCGCCGCCTTCGCCGCGATGGAGAAACTCGACGCCCACGGCCGCTCGGTGGCGCTGCGCGCCCGCTGAAGCTCCGCTGCGCCAGCAGAGGACAGGAGATAGAGGTCAGAGATCAGAAGACAGTGGACGGACCGAGCGCCACAGGGTCTTTTCTGTACTCCGACCTCTGTCTTCTGCCCTCTTCCGCTCCTCCGATGTCCTCCGCCTCGTCACTCGCCCTGCCGCACGTCGCCCAGCTCCACGCGTACACGCCCGGACTCCAGCCGACGGAGCCCGGCTGGGTGAAGATCAACACCAACGAGTGCCCCTACGCGCCCAGCCCGCGCGTCGCCGAGGCCATCCGCCGCGAAGTCGGCGAGGACGGCGCCGCGCTCCGCCTGTATCCAAATCCCAAAGCCAGCCCGCTGCGCGCCGCCGTCGCCAAACTCCACGGCCACGGCCTCACCGAGGCACACGTCTGCATCGGCAACGGCTCCGACGACATCCTCAATCTCCTCGTCCGCGCCTTCTGCGCCGCCGACTCCGCCGCCGGCTACACGCTGCC
>JALOTV010000168.1 GCA_025457685.1 Opitutaceae bacterium | reverse complement strand
GAGATCGGTGAACATGACGTGGGCCGCGCCTAGCGCGAAAGGCGGATGACGAAGGACGAATGACGGAGGGGCAAGCGTGCGGGGCGGGCAAGCGGGGCTCAAGCGGATGCACCGACAGAGAGCGGGCCCGCCGGTGCCTGGTCGAATGTTAGCACGGCGGTAAGGATAGTGGGTGAGTTGGCGTAGGGCAGATACGTTTTAGTGATTAGTAAATAATAGGATAAGAAACTTTGTAACCAAATTGGTTACAAAATGCTGGGTGGCGGAATGTGTTAGGGAGGGGTGGACGGAAGGGGGGAAGAGGGGGCGGGGTAGTTGGCGAGGCGACTTGTCAGGGCGGGGTGCGCGGGGTTTGGTGGCGGAATGGCCGACCCGAAACTGCTCGAAACTTTCCCGAATCCCGCGCCGAAGCGCGACTATGTGATCGCGCACACCCACCACGAGTTCACCTCGTTGTGCCCGATGACGGGGCATCCGGATTTCGCCCACATCACGATCCGCTACACGCCGGACGAGACCTGCGTGGAGCTGAAATCGCTGAAGATCTACTTCCACGCGTTTCGCAACGAGGGGATCTTCTTCGAGGCGGTGACCAATAAGATCTGTGACGACCTCGGCGCGGCGCTGCGGCCCCGCAAGCTGGAGATCGTGGCGGACTGGAAGGCGCGCGGCGGTTTCACCTCCGTGGTGACGGCGGCGTGGACTCCGCCGGCCAAGGGCGCGAAGGCATCCAAGTCGGGCGCGGCGAAGAAGCGTTGATCTTGCCGGATCAATCCGCGCCCCAGCGCTCGGTGGCGCGGAGGGACTCTGGCGAGGAAGCCTCGAAGACGATTTTATCGCCGTCGTAGAGGCGCAGCCATACGCCCTCGAGGGCGCGGTCGCGTATCTTGTTGGTCAGTCCTTTGTCGGTGATCCAACGGGAGCCTCCGGTGAGCTCCTGCGTTTCGGTGACTATGGGTTCGGTGCGGACGGAGAGGCGTCCTCGCGGGGCGATGGGATCCAGCGGCGAGGAACCGCGCACGCGTTCGAGGTTTTTGCGATCGGGTTTACCCCGCACGTGGTCGGGATCTGTCTCGGCGAATACGGCGTGGTCGAGGCGCAGGCCCTCGAGCGGTTCGTTCGTGAGGTTGATCACGGTGACGGTGTAGCCCCAGTGCTGGGTGCTGACGCCGACGTAGCTTTGTTTGCTGCGCTCGGACTCGAAACGGGAGCGGGAGTATTCGACGCGGACGGCGTCGGCCGGGATGGTGTCGCGCAGCTCGGGCTGGGAGCGGAGAAAGGCCCGCGTCTCCGTCTGGCATTCGGGCGAAAGCGAGGAGAGGGGCAGCTTGAATTCGCGTCCGGTATCCATGCGCCGGATACGCAGGGTTTCGCCGCGATAGCCGAGTATCTCCGCCTCAAGGGTGCGGCCGTCGGCGGAGGCCAAGGTGCGGGGGGCGGCGGGCGCCGCGGCGCCGAGAAGGGCGAGGGCGGCTAAAGTGGCGAGGACGCGGCGCATGCGAAAACGCATCGCGAGGCCGGGCCGGGTTGGCAAGCCCGCTCTACGTGGAAACGCGGAGGGCGGAGACGACCTCGTCGTGCAGGCCGGGAGTGGCGGCCGCGATGGTGTGGGACGCGGGGTAGGGGGCGGCGCCGTGCCAGTCGCTGATTACTCCGCCGGCCCCGCGCACGATGGGGACGAGGGCGGCGATATCCCACGGGTTCATGATGGGATCGAGGCAGACGTCGGCGTGGCCGGTGGCGAGGAGGAGGTAGCCGTAGCAATCGCCCCAGGTGCGGACGAGGCGGGCGCGGGCGAGCAGGCGGTCGCAGGCGGGGCCGTCCTGATAGCGGGCGAGGTTGAGGTGATCGCTGGTGAGCAGGGTGGCGTCCTCGACGCGTCGGGTGGGGCGGCAGCGCACGGGGGCGCCGTTGAGCAGGGCGGACTGGTTGTCGCCGATGAGAAGCTGGCCGAGGATGGGTTGGTGGATGCAGCCGAGGACGGGCTGACCGCGATGCAGGAGGGCGATGAGCGTGCCCCAGAGCGGGACGGCGGTGATGAAAGCCTTGGTGCCGTCGATGGGGTCGAGCACCCAGACCCACTCGGCGTCCTCGCGCACGTTGCCAAACTCTTCGCCGATGATGCCGTGGTCGGGAAAACGCGTCTCGATGCGACGGCGGAGGAGTTGCTCGGCGCCGCGGTCGGCGGCGGTGACGGGGGAGTCGTCGCCCTTGGCCTCGACGGCGAGGTCGGTCCGGCCGAAGAAGGGTCGGATGAAATCGCCGCTTTCACGGGCGAGCTCGGCGAGGAAGGCGCGGTAGGGGGCGAGGTCCATGGTCGGCGGTTACAGAAGAGTTGCCCACGAAACACACGAAAAGACACGAAAATCGAGCAGGGATGGGCTTGGGTTTTCGTGCGCTTTGGTGTGTTTCGTGGGCAATCCTTATGCCTTGGTGCGATCAACTCATTCACTTCGTCGATTTCGAGGGATCGACCGTGTCGGGGATTCTTGAATACGGGGTGGTGTCCTGGCGGGCGGGCGGGATCGTGGCGGCGCGTGGCCGGTTGTGTCGGGCGACGGGAAGGGTGCGGACGGAGGATGCGGCGGTGCACGGCATCGAGGCGGGGCAGGTGGCGGAGTGCGCTCCTTTCGCGGAGGATTTCGAGGTCTTTGCGGCGTTGCGCGAGCGCGGGCCCCTGGCGGCGCATTTCGCCAATGCGGAGAACACCTTGCTCAAGGCGACCTGGCCCTATGCGCGGACGGCGGCGGATTTCTCGCGCGAAGACGGGGCAGGCACGGCGGAGTGGGGGCCGTGGATCGACACGGGGCGTTTGTTTCCGCAGGTGCGCGGCGCGGGCTGGCCGGTGAAGCTGGCGGAGTTGGTGGCGGCGGAGGGCTTGCAGGCGCGGTTGGATGCGCTGGCGGCGGAGTTCTGCCCGCCGGAGCGGAGGCGCTACCATGCGGCGCTCTACGACGCGTTGGCGGGCACTCTGTTGCTAGAGCGTTTGGCGGAGACGCCGGGTTGGGGCGACAAGTCGATGCGCTGGCTGATCGAGCACAGCACGCTGGACGCGACGCGCAGGGAAGAGCGCCGGCAGGGCGAGCTGTTTTAAACTCTGCCGGCGGAGCGGGCGAAATGCTCGCGGGTGAAATCGGCGAGCGACGCGTAGCGCCAGGTGGCGTGGGGGAAGGGGTCGCGCACGGTGGTGGGGTTGGGCACGACGGCCACTCGCAGGCCGGCGGCGGCGGCGGCCTCGTGGCCGGGCATGGAGTCCTCGAAGGCGATGACATCCTCGGGCGGCAGGTCGAGGGCGCGCAGGGCGGCGAGATAAACGTCGGGCGCGGGTTTGCCGCGCGGGACGTCCTCGCGGCAGACGACGGCGGTGAAGCGGTCGCGCAGGCCGCGGACGGAGAGATGGCCGTCCACGTGGGGGTGGGTGGAGTTTGAGGCCACGGCGCAGCGCAGGCCGGCGGCGGCGGCGGCATCGAGCAGTTCTTGCACGCCCGGACGCAGAGGGGCCTCGCGGCAGAGGCGGCGGGCGAGGGTCTGGAGGCGGACGTCGAGGGCGGCGCGGTCGTGGGAAAGCGGATACGCGCGCCAGAGGTCGGCATCGACATCCACGTGGCCCACGATGGCGTGCATGACGGCGGGGTCGGCGGTCATGCCATCCTCGGTGTGCAGGGTTTGCCACGCGGAGAGGATGGCGGATTCGGTGTCCACCAGCAGTCCGTCGAAGTCGAAGATGAGTCCTTGCAGCGCCATGGCCGCCACGGTCGGCGGTCGGGGCGGGGGCGCAAGCGTCGCGGGCATTTTTGGCCGATCAGCGCGGGAGCCTCCCGGCCGGGAGGAAAAACGCGCGTGACGCCGGAGTGACGCCGTCGCGGCGGTTTTACAGTAGCGGGCTAGCGTGGCGGGAGTCGCAAGCGTTTGCATGGCGGCCTTTTCCCGCATGCACACCAAACTTCATCTTCTCCTCGTCGGCACGGCCTGCGCGCTGTTTCCGCTCTCTTCCCAGGCTCAGTTGAGCTTTTTCAGCGGCACGGCCCTGCCCAACAGCGGCGGCGAGATTCTTTCCTACTACGCTCCGGCCAATCTGATCGCGAGCACCTACTCCAGCAACGTGAGCGGGAACGTCGGCCACGGCGTGCGTTTCACGACGCTTAATGCGAACGGCGCGTTGACGAGCCCGACGGTCGCGACGGTCGATCTCTCGAACGCCTTTGGCGCGACCGGGGTTTACAACCTCAGCAGCGTGCAGGTGGACAACCAGGGGCGCGACTTTGGCGTGGCGACCCTCATCCCCGGCACGACGGCCGGTGCGGAGCGCGGCACGATGCCGGGGCGGGCGGTGTTTTTCCAAATCTCGACGGGGAGCATCCTGGGGGCGGTGGACGTGGGCTACCATCCCGATAGCGTGACGATGACGCCGGACGGCAACCGGTTGGTGATCGCCAACGAGGGCGAGTTTATCACCACGGCCGGGGTGCAGACGCCGGGCTCGATCTCGATCATCAATCTGGCCGGGGTAGGCAGCGCCAATGATCTGGCCACCGCGCTGGGCAATGCCGCGATCACGGCCAACACGGTGGGCTTCACCGGCCTGGACCTGTCCGGGATTCGGATCAACGCGACCAACCCCGGAACGATCGCCGCAAACGATCGCCATCTCTACATCGAGCCGGAATACGTGAGCGCCACGAACACGAAGGCCTACGTGTCGTTGCAGGAGAACAACGCGGTGGCGGTGATCGACCTGCAATCGGGCACGGTCGAGGCGGTGCGAGATCTCGGCACGCTCACCCAGCGTATCGACAACTCCGATCGCGACGGAGCTAGCGCCATCGGCACGAGCAGTCCCCGTCCCAGCATCGGGGTGAACGACACCGCGACCGGCATGTTGATGCCCGACACGATCGCGCGTTTCGAAAAGGGCGGGCAGACCTACCTGATCACCGCCAACGAGGGTGATGCGCGCAACGACACGAATGAGGCCACGACCGACGAGGCGCGGGTGGGCCGTCTGAACACCATCGCCAGCGGCTACGAAGGCGCGGGCAACATGTTTGGCACGCGCAGCGTGAGCATCGTGAACGCCGACACCGGCGCGGTGGTGTGGGATAGCAGCAACGGCCAGGACATCCCCGGCGCGGCGTTCCAGTCGTTCGAGGACTACATCGCGGCGAATGATTCGACGACCTTTGGCATGAACCAGAACAACGCCTTCGCGTTTCGGCCGGTGGAGGGCGGCGTGATCAACAACTTCTCCGAAGGCATCTTCACCAACGCGACCGCCACCGAGGCCAACAGCGACACCCGCTCGGACGACAAGGGACCGGAGCCCGAATCGGTGGCCTACGCCAGCATCGGCGGGCGCGACTACCTGTTCGCCGCGATGGAGCGGCAGGGCGGCATCTTCATGTTCGATATCACCGATCTCTCCGAGGTTCTGTTCGTGGACTACATCAACCTGGTGGTCCAGGGAGACTCGGCGGGGCAGGTGTATCTGTCTCCTGAATACATGACTTTCCTCGACGCGAGTTCGAACCCGACGGGCAAGCACCTGCTGCTGGTCGGCTACGAAAACCCCTCGCAGCTATTCGGCGGCATGGCGCTGATCGAGATCGCGCCCTCGGCCATTCCGGAGCCTTCGGCCTTCGCCATGGTGGCGGGGCTGGGCGCGCTGGGTGCGGCGGCTCTGCGCCGCCGTTGGCGCGCTTGAGCGGCGAGGCGGGCATTTGATTTTTGCGGAAACGGGCCGCGCTCCGGAAACGGGGCGCGGTCTTTTTTTGTCCGGGTCAGAGCCAGCGGCGGCGGCGCAGAAAGACGAAGAGCGAGCCGGTGGCGGCGAGGGTGAGGAAGGCGGCGGCGGGGTAGGCCCAAGGCGCCGCGAGCTCGGGCATGCGGGCGAAGTTCATGCCGAACCAGCCGCCGATGAGGATGGGCGGCATGGTGAGGGCGGTGAGGCCGGTGAGGACCTTGATGCCCTCGTTGGCCTGGTGGGAGGATTTGTTGAGATAGACGCGGAAGCCGAGGATGAGCTGCTCGCCCCAGGCGGCGGCCTGGGACTCGATGCGGGCGAAGTCTTCGGCGAGGTCGCGGAGGTAGGGCACGACGACGGGTCGCACGAAGCCGGTCTTGCCCGAGGCGAGCTCGACGGCGACGGCGCGTTGCGGGCGCACGATCTGGCGCAGGGTGGCGAGGTCTTTGCGCAGGGCGACGATCTGGGGGAAGAGTTCCTGCGGAGAGGTCTGGCCCAGGATCGAGACCTCGACGGCCTCGAGGTCGGCGCGGAGTTCGTCGAGGGCGGGTTTGTAGGCCTCGACGAGTTGGTCGAGCAGGGAGTGGGCGAAGCGATCGGGGCCGCGCACGGGTGCGATGCCGGGGCCGGAACGGGCGTGACGCTCAAGGACTTGTTGCACGAGGCGGAGCGGCTGGCGGTGGAAAGTGAGCAGGAAGGTTTTGCCCAGGATCAGGTCGATGTCGGTGGTGGTGAACTTATCGGTCTTGGAATAGTCCACCGCATGCATGACAAGGTGCAGGTAGTCGTCGAAGGCGTCGATTTTGGGGAAGGGCGAGTCGGTGGTGCAGTCCTCGACGACGACGGGGTGGAGGGCGAAGAGCTGCTCGAGAATGGCGGAGGTCTCCTCGGGGGTGGGGGCGCTGAGGTCGATCCAGAGCATGACGCCGGGCTCGGCGCGCAGCGCGGCGAGGCTCTCCAGCGGCGGATTTTGCTGGAGGAAGCGGTGGTCGCGATAGACGAGCGTCGTGATCATGGTCGGCGGCCGGAGGAGGCGCGGATCAGATTAGGCCGCGGCGTTTGCACCAGCGGAAGACGAGGAAGGTGAGCGCCAGGGTGGCGGCGGCGATGACCGGATAGGCGTGGGGCACGTCGAGCTCGGGCATGTGGGCGAAGTTCATGCCATACCAGGTGCCGATGATGGTGGCGGGCAGGCTAACGGCGGTGAGGGCGGTGAGGACCTTGATGCCCTCGTTGGCCTCGAAGTCGGAGCGGCTGAGGTGGAGGTCGAAGGAGATGAGCAGCTGGTCGGCGTGGCTGGTGGC
>JALOTV010000167.1 GCA_025457685.1 Opitutaceae bacterium | reverse complement strand
CTGGCGCGGGTGGAAATGGAGCGCCGCGTGCGCGCGCTGGTGGAGTGGCTGCGCGAGCCGTGGGACTTTTCGCGGGTGGCGGGGATGGCCTTGTCCATCGGCGTGGCGTCGGGGCTGGTCGCGTGGTGGAGAGCGGCGGGGCGCACGTGGTGGCTGGCCTGGCGCAGCCGGCGGGCGGCCTCGCATCGGCACGACCCGGTGCGCCGGGAGGCGGCGCGCTGGCTGGCGCGGCTGGCGCGGCACGAAGTCGCGGCGGACCGCACAGGACCGCAGGCGGCGCAGGCGCGTTCGGAGTTGGAAGCGGCGCGCGAGCAGTTGTTGCGACTGCGGTTCGGGTCGCGCGAATCGTGGGCGGCGCCGGCGACGGTGTTCCGGTTGGCGAGGCGGGCGAGACGCGAGGCGAGGCGGGCGAGATAACAGGGTGTGCCAGCGCGATCAGCGGGCCAAGGCGCGAACCTGTCAGGGAGGATGGGCTCCGGCTAAAAGCTGGTTGCGCGGAGGCGGGTGAAGAGGCGGCCGCCGGGGCTGAGGGAGGCGGGGAAGGTAACGGTGACGACGTCGGGCGCGGCGGACTGGGCGGCGATGGCGACGGTGATGCCTCGGGCGTCGGGGCCGGAATTCGCGGCGCCGATGGGGAGGCTGTTCCACGTCACGAGATCGGGGCTCCACTCGACGGTAAGTGGCACGAGGCCGAGGGAGGCGGGGGAGCGAGGGAACGTGAAGGTGAACGAGGAAACCTGAGGGCTGAGACCTGAAACCTGAGAGCTAAGGTTGGCGGAAGAAGGCGAGGAAGGGGAGGAGCCGAGGGCGAATTCGAGGACGTTGGGGAGGCCATCGGCGTCGGGGTCGGCGAGGGGGGCGCGTTGGGTGGGGACGGTGCCGAGGGCGTGGGTGTTGGCCCAAGTGGCGTAGGCGGCGGGGAGGATGGTGACGGTGCCGGGGCCGGTGAGGTGGGTGGTGCGGTTGGGGGCGGTGGAAGTGAGGGAGCCCCAGGTTCCCGGGGTGGCGGGTGTGCCGCCCAAGGTGAGGGAGCCGATGAAGTCGGTGCCGGTGAAAGCGAGGTGGAGGGTGGCGCCGTTGGTGATGGAGACGTTGGCGGCGTCGGGGAGGGTGGGGGTGGCGAGGGCGAGTTCGCCCTGGGTGATGGTGGTGGTGCCGGTGTAGGTGTTGTCGCCGGTGAGCGTCCAGCGGCCGAGGCCTGCCTTGATGAGGCTGAGGATGCCGGTGCCGGGGCCGTTGGAGACGGGGCCGAGGGTGTTGGCGAGGGCGGTGCCGTCGAGTTGGAGGCGTTTGGAGAGGGAGTTGTTGGAGAGGATGGCGGCGGAGCCGATGGCGAGGGTGGCGTTGCCGGTGAGGACGACGGGCTGGTTGTTGTTGCCGGCGGAGAGGTCGAGGGCGGCGAGGCGGACGAGGCCGGTGTGGGCGCCGGAGATCTGGGGGCCGGTGTTGAAGGCGAGGGTGGAGGCGCCGAGGGAGAGGGTGCCGAGGGCGTAGTCGGCGGAGCCTGGGGTGGCGCGGTTGACGAGGACGGTGTTGGCGCGGCCGGAGCCCATGGTGAGGGCGTAGGGGGTGGCGAGGGAGCCGTCGGGCGTGGCGAGTTCGAGGGTGGCGCCGGAGGAGGCGGTGATCTCGAGGGTGCCGGAGGCGCCGAAGGCGGAGGGGTGGGCGGCGACGAGGGTGCCGGCGTTGAGGAGGGTGCCGCCGGTGTAGGTGTTGGCGGCGGAGACGAGCATGCGGCCTGTGCCGGATTTTTGGATACGGGATGCGGCGCCCTGGGCGGAGCCGTTGGCGAGGACGGCGGAGACTACGAGATCGTCGTCGGCGGCGCCGTCGGCGACGGTGAAGACGGTGCCGGTGGCGTCGTTGTCGCCGGCGCGGAGGTTGACCCGGCCGGAGAGGGTGGAGGGCGCGGTGCTAGCGAGGGTGGCGAGGGAGGTGTTGACGTTGGGGCCGCCGAGGGCGGAGGCGTCGAAGAAGTCGAAGCCGGCGCTGCCGGTGGAATCGAGGGTGGAGCCGGTGAGCTCGATGGTGACGCTGGAGAGGGTGAGGGTGCCGTTGGGGACGTTGTGAAGGAGGGACGCGGAATCGAGGGTGAGGCGATCGACACGGGTGTTGAGGGCGTAGCCGAAGGAGCTGGCGGTGGTGGAGCGGATGGTGGTGCCGGGTTGGGCGGAGAGGGCGCCACGGAGGGAGCCGGCGGGGCCGCCGGCGGCGAGTTCGAGGGTGCCGCCGGTGACGGTGGTGCCGCCGGTGTAAGTGTTGAGGGCGGAGAGGACGAGAGTGCCGGGGCCGTTTTTGACGAGGCCGTTGGTGCCGGCGAGGAGGGTGGAGACGGTGGCGGATTTGCCGAGGGCGAGGGCGTTGACGGTGATGGCGGGGGTGGTGCCGGCGAGGGTGAGGGTGTTGGCGGGGTTGCCGTTGGGGGCTAGGAGCCATCCGGCGGGGGAGGTGGGATTGGTATCGCCGAAGAGGAGGCGGTTTATGCTGAGGGGAGCGTCGAGCTGGACGGTGCGGTCGGCGGTTACGTCGAGGGTGGAGAAGTCGGCGGTGCCGGTGCCGTTGGCGACGGCGGCGGAGGCCCATTTGGAGGTGTCGGTCCAGGTGCCGGAGGAGTCGGTATGCCAGATGCCGGAGGCGGGGCGGAGGGTGGTGTAGGCCCAGGTGTCGGAGAGGGCGTGGAAGACGGGGTCGGCCGAGGAGGTGGTGAGGACGGCGTTGAAGTTGTCGGAGGCGGCGGCGCCGGCGAGGCCGGTGAGGGTGACGGTCTGCGGGGTGTTAAAATTTTGCGGGGTGAAGGTGAGGGATGCGGGGGGGGCGGTGGCGGCGAGGGCGTTGTCCACGGCGACCGAGACGGTGACGTTGGCAGTGGGCGGGTAGAGGAAACGAACGGAGAGGGTAGTGGTGGCGCCAGGGGCGAGGGTGGTGGCGGTGGTGGAGGCGGGGAGGACCTCGAAACCGGGCACGCGCTCCTGGAGGGTGGCGTATTGCCAGGCGATTTCGTAGCCGGTCTTGCGGGCATACCAGCGGCGCCAGTCGAGGGAGGCGGGGTCGGCGGGGGCGGTGCCGACGGCACAGCGACCGGTGAGCAAGGTGAACATCAGGGAGGCGACGCCCTGGTTGTATTCGTCGCTGAGGTGGTGGCCGTCGGGCTGGGCGGGGATGGACGGTTGCTCGGTGGAGAGGCGGGACCAGAGGACCCGGACGGGGACGAAGAAAGTGCCGGGGGCGGAGGAGGCGGGCGGGATGTTGGCGGCGGAGGTGGGCTGTTCGGGGAGCGGGTCGGAATACAGGACGCGGTCGATCCCGGTGACCATGGATTCGGCGCCGTCGCGGTCCTGAAAGTCGAAGGTGGCGAAGGCGCGCCAGCGGGTGGGCTCGGCGTCATACCAGTAGCGTGTCTGGGCGAAATCGTAGGGGAAGCCGGTGGTGGGGAGGCTTTGGTAGCCGGAGAAGGTTTGGGTCCAATCCATGTGGGCGAGGGAGAGGACGGCAGCGAGGCCGGCGCGGTAGCCCCACTCGGTGCTGGAGTTGAAGTCGGTGTAGGTGAAGGAGCGTTTTTTGAGAAGGGGGGAGACGAAGCGGGTGGGGCCGAGGTAGGTGCCGGTGAAGTGAGTTTGGGAAGGGGCGGCCTGGACGGCGGCGAGGGAGGTGTCGGCGAGGGTGGCGCGGGTGGGGGAGTCGAGGGAGGCGGGGACGTAGGGGCTGGTGGCGGCGCTGCGGGCGGTGAGGTGGCTGTAGAGGGCGGCGGCGGCGGTGTAGTTGCCCTGGAGGTTGGGGCGGGTGCCGGTGCCGCGGAGGGCGGGGTCGAGGTTGGCCCAGGCGTAGCCGGCGGGGACGACGGGGACACCGGTGGCGGCGCCGACGCGGTAGGCCATCTCGGCGAAGCGGGCGGTGTTGTTGACGGTGGTCGGGGAGGCGGCGCTGGTCCACGTCATGAGCAGGTGGGGCTGGGCGCCGGATTGGCGGGCGGCGCGGGCGAAGGTGCGGACGCCCTCGAACATGTATTCAGGATATCGTGACGCGACGAAGGGGTCTTCGATGAGGACGACGTGGTCCCAATCCTGGGCGAGGAGGGCGTCGGTGGCGGCGCGGGCCTGGGGCCAGAAGTAGCCGCTCATGAGGGTGCGGCTGTGGTGGGTGACGTTGAAGGTGAGGCCGGAGACGGTGCGGGTGTAGGGCTGGTTCCGATACACGTCGTGGGCGGTGACGGTGACGGCGGTGCCGGAGAGGGCGGGGTCGGCGGCGAGGATCTGGCGGAGCTGGTCGGCGACGCCGGCGGGAGGGAAGGCGGCCTCGGCGGCGCGCAGGGGTTGGGAGGTGCCGATGACGAGGATCTTTAGGTCGGCGGCCGCGACGGCGTTGGCGGCGAAGGCGAGGAGGAGAACGCCGAGGCGGAGGAGGGGGCTCATGAAAAACAAAGGGCCGTGGGGTGAACCACGGCCCGTAGAAGGATCAGATTAACTCACTTCGAGAGGAGCTGGCGTTGGGGGACGGGTTGCCATGGCTCGTTGCCGACGCGCCAGAAGAGGGCGGTGGAGGAGTTGTCCACGGCGGCCTTGGCGCGGTGGATCTCGGAGGTGATGCGGATGGGGTGCTGGCGACCGGCGACGGTATCGAGGGCGACGACGAGTTCGCCGTTGCGGGCGGTGGCGTGGCGGGAGGCTAGGATGGCGCCATCGACGGCGAGGGTGGCGGCGGTGTCGGTATCGAGCTTGAGCTCGATGCGGCCGGTGCGGTCGGGGACGAGGGTGCCGGTCCAGGTGGCGTGAAGGGTGTCGCTCTCGGCGGCGGGGAGCGGGAGGGTCCAGTCGCGATCCACGGTGGGCTCGATGGTGCGGGCGAGTTCTCGGCCGGCGGCGGAGAGGGCGAGGGTGAGGCCGTCGCCGCTGGCGGGGAGGATACCTTGATCGGGGAGGAAGGCGGAGCGCGGGACGGTGACGAAGGGACGCTCGTCGAAGGACCAGGCGAAGTTGACCGAGCCGTTGTTCTTGCCCTGGCCGTATTCGATGGTGACGGGAACCCAAGTGCCTTCGGGGCCGAGGATGGTGGTGGTTTCCTTGGCGGTGGCGTCCTGGTTTTTCCAGTTATGGATGGCGAGGCGGTCGCCGAGGAAGAGGCGGGAGCCATCGTCGCTGGTCAGGCGCAGGCGCACGGGTCCGGAGGAAGGCGAGCGGAGCAGGCCGGTCCAGCGGACGGAGACGTTTTCACGGCCGAGGCGCCAGCCGGGGGGCGTGGTGGCGAGGTCGAAGTCGATGTGCGAGTCGAGGCGGACGGAGTGCGGCTCGTAGAGTTCGGAGGAGTTGAACCACTGGGCGCGGAGGCCATGGCCTTGGGGGGAGGTGGGCTCGGTGTCGCGCCAGCGGAAGGTGACGACGCCGTGGTCGGGGATCTGGTAAACGAAGACGCGGTCGCGGTCGTGGATGGCGACGTTGGCGGCGGGGCCCCATACGTTGGCGACGGCGATCTTGGTGCCGTCGGGGTTGCGGTAGGCGGTGAGGTAGGGGAGTTTTTCGCCGGGGAATACGGTGCCGAGGCGGCGTGCGCCGCGGTCGATGAACTTGCTGAAGTGGCCGAGGACGGCGTATTCGCCGTAGGTGGTGAGGCCCTTGCCCTCGCCGGGGTGGATGCGGACGATGGGGCGGTCGCCGGACTCGGTGCCGCAGATGCGGAAGAGCTGCCAGGTCATGGCGGTGCGGGCCTGATAGAACATCTGGATCTGCATCACGCGGGTGGTCTGCCACTGGAGGGAGCCGGTCCAGCCGGCCTCGGGGAAGGAGCCGGTGAGCTCGGTGCCGTGGACCTCTTTGGTCGGGTGGGCGTTGACGAAGCGGGAGATGTATTCGGGGTGGCCGGCGTAACCGTGGAAGGCGGCTCCGGCGAGCCACTTGGCGGCCTCGGGATCGTTGAGGATGGCGACGGGGTGGTCGGGGTTGTCCCAGTTGTGGTCGTGGGCGAGGAGTTTGGTGTTGAGGCCGGCGCGCTCGAGGGCGCGGCCCAGGACCTTCGCGAAGGCGATCTGTTCGCGGACCTCCATGCGCATGCCGGAATACCAGTGGGGCTCGAACTGGGGTTCATTTTGTAGGGTAAACGCGGATACGGGGATGCCGGCGGCCTGCCAGGACTTGAGCCAGCGGACGATGAGATCGGCGTATTCCTCGTAGAACTCGGGGAGGAGGTGGCCGTGGCCGGAGTGGCGGGTGTCCTTCATGTAGCTGGGCGCGCTCCACGGGGTGCCGATGATGCGGAGGTCGGGGTTGAGGGCGCGGGCGTCGCGGACGGTGCGGAACTCCCAAGTGTCGACCTGGTTTTCGACGAGACGACGGAAGGCGGCGCGGGCCTCTTCGAGAGTGAGCGTTTTCTCGTTGGGAACGAGATCCACGTCGCGGATGACCTTGAAGAGGGGGACGCGGATGACGCCGAGGCGAAGGCCGTCGGTGGGGTGGAAAAGTTTGCGCAGGACGGCTTCGCGGAGCTCGGGGGAGACGGTTTTATCCTCGAGGTAATTCTGCACGAGGGAGGCGCCGAAGCCGAGGATGGGCTGCTGGACGTCGCCGTCGTGGATGCGGAGGTGGATGGCGTCGGCGGGGATTTTATCGGCCCAGTCGATGGCAGGTTTTGGGGCGATGACCTCGGAGCCGTCGCCCTTGGTGAGGAAGACCTCGATGGGGGAGGCGGAAACGATGGAGGCCAGAAGGCAGGCGAGGAGGGATAGTTTTTTAAACATCGGGGAAAGCGGTCAAAGGGGGAGGGCGGAAAGGTTCCACGTATCGCTCCAGTGGATACTGAAGGAGCCGTCGGCCTCGAAGGCTACGGGGAGCCAGACGTATCTGGAGGCGCCGAGGTCTTTCATGTTCCACTGGTCGGCCATGAAGATGAAGGCGTCGGGGTGGCCGGCGACGGGGAGGACGAAGGTGCCCTGGCCGCGGAAGGTGAGATCGGCGTGGGGGCCGACGCACGGGTTGCCGAGTTCGGTCCACGGGCCGAGGAGGGAATCGGCGACGGCGGAGCGGGCGGCGTTGGGGTGCCAGCAGGTGCAGCCGGAGGCGACGAGGTAGTAGCGGC
>JALOTV010000166.1 GCA_025457685.1 Opitutaceae bacterium | reverse complement strand
CCCATCAGTTCGAGGCCCCGGTCGATCCCTACGTCATCCCCGGCCAACCCGCCAGCGGACTGCTCCCGGGCATCCACCCCGAACCGCTCGCGCCCATCGGCTCCGGCGACACCAAGATCCAAGCCTACAATTTCCGCATGTGCCTCACGCAGGCCGACGACCGCCTGCCCTTCCCCAAGCCCGAGGGCTACGACGTCCGCGACTACGAGTTGCTCGCCCGCTACTTCGCCACCGGCTGGAAGGCGCTTTTCCACAAGTTCGACCGCATCCGCGGCCGCAAGACCGACACCAACAACCACGGCGCCGTCTCGACCGACTTCATCGGCGGCAACTGGGATTTCCCCGCCGCGTCGTGGACCCGGCGCGAGGAGATTTTCCAGGCCCACGTGCGTTGGCAGCAAGGGCTCATGTGGTTCCTTTCCCACGACCCGCGCGTGCCCGCCGACCTGCAACGCCAGATGCGCACCTGGGGCCTCACCGCCGACGAGTTCACCGACACTGGCGGCTGGTCCCGCCAGCTCTACATCCGCGAGTCGCGTCGCCTCGTCGGCGAATACGTCGTCACCGAGCACGATTGCCGCGGCCGGCGCTCCGGTTCCTGTCCGGTCGGACTCGGTGCCTATGCGATGGACTCGCACAATTGTCAGCGAGTGGTCCGGGATGGTCGTGTGATTAATGAGGGCGACGTTCAGGTCTCGGGCTTCTCGCCCTATTCCATTCCCTATCGCGCCCTCGTGCCCCGTCGCGCCGAGTGCACCAACCTACTCGTCCCCGTCTGCCTCTCTGCTTCCCACATCGCCTATGGCTCCATACGCATGGAGCCCGTGTTCATGATCCTCGGGCAGTCCGCCGCCATCGCCGCAGACTTGGCGTTAAGCGGGCCGAGCGGCGCGGTTCAGGACGTATCCGAACAAGATCTCGCCTGCGAACTTCTGGCCGCCGGCCAGATTATCAGTTGGGTCGAGGAGCAGACGTTGGCTCGCTACGAACCGGAGGCTCCCGTTCCTGTCGAGCTTGGCTAAGCTTCATCCGTTGAAGTCCAGACACCGACACGACATTTGATATCCCGTCACGGTTCACCCCATGCCCCGCCCCCGCCGTCCTGCCTGTTTCGCACTCGTCCTGATCTCCGGCGTCGCACTGGCTTCTCCGGCGGAGCCCGCTGCGGGCGACACGTCCGAGGCGGGTTGGCGGGCGGCCTCGCTTTATCTCTTCAAGGAGTCCGCCCAGCGTTTCCCTGAAGGCTCGGACCGCGAAGCCCGTCTCGGACGGGCGGCCCTTCTTCTCCTGCAACAACCCAAGACCGAGGCCAACCTCGCCCAGGCCGAGGCCGAGTTGGAGGAGTTGGCGTCGATCGCGCCCGCTTCCGCCGACGAGCCCGGCATCGCCGCCCGCTACCTGCTCGGGCGCATCGCCCAGATGCATCGGACCAAGGTGGATTCCGATGCGGCGGTCGCGCATTATCGCCGGCTCCGCTCCGAGCATCCCGTGCACTTTCTGGCCGATCAGGCGCTCGTGAAACTCGCCCAGCTCGAGATTCTCGCTCCTGGTCTTTCGCCCCGGGCCCGCCTCGAGCGGGTGGATGCTTACGCCGCCGAGGCCGAGGCCCTCGTGCGCGCCGGGTCGCGTCGCGACCTCCACCTCGCCCTCGCCCAAGCCTGCGCCGACTTTCGCCTGGATGACGAGCGAGCGCTGCGTCACTTCCTTGCCGCCGACGCCGCCGGGATAGAAAGCGCATTGATTCGGGCTAACGTCGCCGTCGCGATCGGCGAACTCGCCTCCCGCCTTGGGCGGCCCGATCTCGCACGCATCCATTTCGAGCGTTATCTCGCCGAGTTCACGCGCGATTACCGTCGGACCCTGGTCCGCGACAAACTCGCCGCCCTCGCGCATTCCCCGGATGCCCGCCGCATGCCATGAAACGCGAATCGCTTCTGCCCACCGCGGGCCTGTGCCTTCTGGCGGCCTGCTTCCTTTTTTCCATTTTTCGCGTGGTGGTTCGGGACCGCGGCCATGACGCCGCCGACGGTCGCGTCGTCATCCGCTTCGCGCATTGGCAACTGGAGGGCGGCCTGCGCGAGACCTTCGACCAAATGGCGCGCGATTACGAGCGCCTGCATCCCGGGGTGCGCGTGGAGCAACTGGCCATACCCGAGCGCACCTACGGACAATGGGTGCGCACCCAGTTAATCGGCGGCACCGCTCCGGACCTCGTCCAGCTCGGGCTCGGGACCGATGCGGAGGTGCTCGCGCGCTTTTTCACCCCCATCACCTCCAGCGTGGGCCTGCCCAATCCCCACAACGCCGGCACGCCTCTGGAGGGTCTGCCCTGGCGCGAGACCATTCTCGATGGGATGACCGCCGCGCCCGGCTACCAGGCGGCCCTGCTGGAAAATTACGGCGTTCCCGTATCGATGTTTTCGATACGCATGTATCGTAATGTTCCGCTTTGGCGCGCCGCGTTGGGCGATACGCCGGTCCCGCGCACTTTTGACGAGTTTGTCGATATCCTTGGCCGGATGCGCGAGTGGTCCTCCGAATCGGGGCGCTCCGTCATCCCCATCGCCGGCTCGCGGCTCAACACGGGAATGCTCATCTCCGCGCTCACGCAGAATCAGACCCAGCGACTGCTTCAGGAAAAAATCGCCGGCCCGACTTTGCGCGCCACGCCGCAGGAAATCGGCCTGCGCCTGCTGCGCGGGGACTGGACCACCCGTGATCCCGCGTTTCTCGACGCGCTCGGCATCGCCCGCGAGGTGGCGCTTCATATGCCGCCCGGCTTTAACCAGCTCGGCCGCGAGGATGCCTCGTTTTATTTCACCCAGGGGCGCGCCCTGATGATCACCACGGGCAGCTGGGACGGTCCCAGTTTCCGGGCGCAGGTTAATTTTGAAATCGACGTCTTCGACCTGCCCTTTCCGGACCGCACGCATCCTCGCTATGGTCGGAATCTCTACGGTCGCGCCTCCGAGGCGGAGCTTGGCGGCGGTCTCGCCTTTGGCATCACCCGCTCGTCCGCCCATTCCGAACTCGCGCTCGATTTCCTCCGCTACCTCACCAGCCATCCGGGCAACACCCGCTTCGCCCGCCTGAGCGGCTGGCTGCCCTCGGTGGCCGGCGTGGATCCCGGCGAGGATATCCGCGCCTTCATGCCCCGCGCCGACGGCTACGGGCCGGGCTTTGACATCACCCTGAACAAACTCGGCGCGAACACCCAGCGCGCGCAGGACGCCAACATCCATCTCCTGTTTGCGCCCTCGGGCTCGGTCGATCTCTTCGAAGCCGCCTATGGCGGGCAACTGGCCGCCGAGGCGGCGGCCGATCTGCGGCGCAATCTTCAGTCCAGCCGCCTGAACTCCTCGCGGCAGGACATCGCTTTGCTCGCGTGGCACTTTCTCGGATTGCATGGCTCCGACCCAGAGGCGGCAGCCAAGCGCGACGCGATCGCCGAGTCTCAGCATGCCGCGGAATCGGTCTCGCTCTGGATGAGCGCGGAGCTGGACGCCCTGAGCGAATAACTCAAGGCCCTCCATGCCCATCCCCTTGTCCCGCCAAAAAGCCCTCCGCGAGTGGAGGCTCTACTTCTTCATCATCCCCGCGCTGGTTCTCGTCGCCACTTTCTCCTACTTCCCCGCGGCGTCGGCGATTTACCACAGCTTCTTCGACTGGCAGGGTGGCGACAACAAGCAGTTCGTCGCGTGGGCCAACTTCCAGCGCGCGCTCGGCGATACAGTTCTTTGGGACTCCTTCAAGACCGTCTCCGTCCTGATCGTCTTCAACCTCTTCAAGATGATGCCGTCCATCCTCATGGCTGTGCTCATCCACCGCCTCAAAAGCGACCGCGCCCAATACCTCTACCGCGTTCTCCTCGTCGTGCCGATGATCGTGCCCAGCCTGGTCACGCTCTTCATCTGGAAATTCTTCTTCGATCCCAACCTCGGCGTCCTCAACAACGTCCTCGATTTCACCGGCCTCAAATCGCTCCTTGTCTCTCTCGACCAGTTCTTCGGCTGGGGCGTCTTCTTCGCCAACGTCCCCATCGGCTGGCTCTCCCAGCCCGAGCTCATTCTCCCCTCACTCTTCATCTGGGGCTTCCCGTGGATCGGCACCGTCGGCGTGCTCATCTACCTGGCCGGCCTCCAGTCCATCGGCCAGGAGGTCTACGAGGCCGCCGAACTCGACGGCGTCGGCCCCTTCAAAAAGTTCCTCTACATCGAGCTCCCGCTCATCCTCACCCAGGTCCGCCTCTCGCTCATCCTGCTCATCATCGGCACGCTTCAGGGCTACGGCCTGCAACTCCTCCTGCTCGGCGACTCCGGCGGCCCGGGCGGCCGCGGCATGGTGCCCGGCCTCTGGATGTATAACCGCGCCTTCATCGCCGGCGAGTTCGGCTACGCCTGCGCCGTCGGCATGATCCTCTTCGTCTTCATTCTCTGCCTGACCTACGTGAACAACAAATACGTGAGGGTCGAAAAATGAGCGGCGCACTCAAAGACTCCGTCGGCTCCCACAAACAGAAGGACTGGCCCAAGCACCTCATCATCCTGGCCTTCATCTTCATCGAACTCTTCCCGTTCTACATGATGATGCAGGTGTCCTTTAAGGATAACGCCTCCTTCATCCAAAACCCCTGGGCTCCCTCCGCCCCCTTCAGCGTCACCGAAACCTACTCGACGTCCGCCGGTGGCACGCTCGAAAAAACCCGCTCCGCCAAGTGGACCGAGGTCTTCTCCGGCGGCGTCACCCCGCCCGCCGGCGACCCCACCTTTCAAAGCGGCTCCCTGCGCTTCGACCTCGGGGTCTACAAACTCACCAACTGGGGCTTCGGCCTGAAGCTCATCGGCCCTTACATCGCCAACACCGTCTTCGTCGCCGTCACCGGCACGGTCGCCTCGTTGTGTCTGTCGATCCTCGGGGCCTACTTTTTCGCCCGATACAAGATGCCATTCTCCGGCGTGCTTTGGGGCGCCTTCATGTTGCTCATGCTCCTCCCGGGCGTGGCCAACATCGTGCCGCTCTTCACCCTCCTCAAGGAGTTGAGCCTGCTCAACACCCTCTGGGCCCTTATCATCGTCGGCATCGCCGGCGGCCAGGTGTTTAATCTTTTCGTCTTGCGCAACTTCATCGAGGACCTGCCAAAAGACCTCTTCGAAGCCGCCGAGATGGACGGCGCCAGCCATTTTAAACAGATCATCAACGTCGTGATCCCGATGTCCGGCCCCATCATCGGCACGCTCGCGATCCTTAGCTTCCTCGGCAAGTGGAACGACTTCCTTCTCCCGCTCATCGTGCTGCGCGACAAGGAGCTCTTCACCCTTGGCGTCGGACTGATCTACCTCGACGGCGAATACATCAAGCAATGGGGCCAGATCATGGCCGCCTACTTCATCGCCTCCATCCCCCTCATCATCATTTTTCTCTTCTGCATGCGCCTTTTCGTCCGCGGCCTCTCCGCCGGCGCCGTCAAGGGTTGAGCGCACCTCGTCTCGCTACGCTTTTCCCTTAGTAAACCGCGCTATTCCCGAAGCGGGGCGTCTTGTGCGTCCGCGGGAGCGGGCCTCGGCTTCGCGCATGCGCTACCCCGTCCTTGCGCTCGTTTTCCATCTCACGATTTCCGCCGCGTTCGCCGCGCAATCCGAGGGCCGCTGGCTCGCGGAATTTTTCGGCTCCACCCACACCGGTGGAACCTACTCCGTGCCGACCACGCGCTCCGTTCCCGTCGATCACCTTAACGAGGGTGCGGACCACATCGAGGCCTTGGGCGCAGGCGTGCTGAAGCTGTGGCTCAACTCCGTTCCGCGCGAAAACTACCCCAACTTCACCGGCCTACCCGCCCTCGCGTTCCCGGTGGCCGGTCGCAACACCGCCTACCCGACGATGGCGTCCTTGCTCGCGCATCCCTTCTACCGCGAGGCGATCGAGCGCCCCGCGTTCCGGACGATTTCCTTCGTCGCGACCGAGTTCTCGCGCGTCACCTGGCGCGATGGTCTTTCCGCCGTCGAGGAGGCCGCCGTCGTCGCCGAGTTCAGGGAGGCCACCGAGTATTTGCTCCGCACCTACGCGACGCGCGGGAAGACCTTCATCCTCCAAAACTGGGAGGGCGACAATCTGCTCAACCTCGATCTCTTCCCCGACCAGGCCACCTGGCCCGCGATGGCCGACGGGATGGCGGCCTACTTCAAGGCCCGCCAGCGCGGCGTCGCGGAGGGGCGGGCCGCCGCGGGGGCCGGCTCCTCTTCGCAGGTCTGGAATGCGATCGAGATAAACTACAACTGGGGCGGCTCGCGGGCCGGAGACATTCCCGTGCCCGAGGAGTGGACCGTGCTCAACCGCGTCGTGCGCGACGGCTACCGCGATCACGGTCTCCTCGCCGACCTTTACTCCTGGTCCAACTGGTCTTCAAAGATTCCAGGGCAGGAGTGGCGTCTGCTCACCGGCATCGACTACATGCGCGCGCGCGTGCCCACGGCCGGGCCCTTTGGCGCCAACGCGATCTTCCTCGGCGAGTTTGGCGCCTATGAAAACAGCTTCTACTCCTCCGGCCTCAGTCACCACTCGCCCACCTCCGACGCCACGTTCACTTCGGTCAACCTCGCCCAGTTCCACCACGCGTGGCGCGCCGGCCTGCGCCACGCCATCTTCTGGCAGCTCTACGCGAACGGACTTCAGGCGGGCGTCGACTTTTCCTGGGCCAATCCGGTGGAGAAAACCCAGCAGGAACTCGTCGGCACCTGGCTCATCCGTCCGCCGGCTCCACCCCTGTATCCGAACGACACCTACACTACGCTCCATGCGCGTTTCGCCGGGCTCATGGACTGCTGGTCCACCGAGGACAATCTCTCCGACTTCAGCCTCGTTCACGCGCAGGCCGGCGGCTGGGCCGGCAGTTCGACGCCCCAGACTTGGGCGCCCGGGGTCCTTCGCCGTCTCTACCGCTCGAGCGCCGCCACTCCCGCCTCGCTCACCTACCGCGTGGAGGGCGACCTCGTGGACTGGAGCATCGCCGCCTTTCTCTACAACGGGACGTCCGGCGCTCGCCTGCGCGGCTACACGTCGCACGACGGGACGACTTGGTCCGAGCCCTTTGCCTTTTCCGTGGTTTATACGAACGCGCCTGATCCCGCGTTGCCGGCGTGGACGCGCGT
>JALOTV010000165.1 GCA_025457685.1 Opitutaceae bacterium | reverse complement strand
GGGGAGTTGATGTAGAGGTGGATGTCCTTCTTGGGGTCCTCCATCTGGAGGAAGAGCAGCTGGGCGATGACCACGTTGGCCACGCCGTCGTCGATGGGGGTGCCGATGAAGATGATACGGTCTTTCAGCAGGCGCGAATAGATGTCCATGGACCGCTCCACGCGGCCATTGTTTTCGATCACCATCGGGACGTAGTAACTCATAGATGGGGTCAACTTCTCCGCCGCGTCGCGGAAGGCAAGCGCGACCCTCGCGGCGCCAGACCGCGCAACGCCCAGGCGGCCAGCGCCGCGTTGCCGGCCAGCGCCGTCGCCGGGCTGGTGTTTACCGCCGCGCAGACCAGCAACAAAGCCGCGCCCAGCCAGACCGCGCCATCGATCGCCCGCCGCGCGCCCGCCGCCGCCTGGGCCCAGCCCAGCGCCGCGAGCAACACCGCGCCCGCGCCGAGCGACGTCCATGCCAGCGCCGCCGCGCGCCCCGCGCCATCGGGCTCGCGAGCGAGCAGCACGGCCAGCAGCCAGAGCAGGATCTGGTTGAAAAACACGAAGCCGGCGCCGGCCGCCGCCACGAGGGGCGCGCCAGGCGGCGACTCGGCGGCCTCCGCCCCGGATGAGAGGCGCGCCGCGAACGCGCAGCCGGAGCAGCAATACACCGCGCGACCGGCCGGCGCGCGCGCCACCGAGAAGGGCAAGGCGCAGTGCGCGCAGACCACCTTCATGCGTCGCCGTCTTCGCCCGTATCCTCGCCCGAGCCTTCTTCGCCGTCGCCCTGCGGCCCGCGCAAAATCGCCGCGTCGAGGTGCTGGATGATGAGCTCCTGGATCGTGCCCAGAAACACATAGCACATGAACGGTTTTTGCAGGGCGTCGGGCAGCCGCTCGATATCCACCGCACCGCTCTCGAGCTGCTCGTCGCCCAGGACCTTGAGATCATGGCGGCGCAGGCGCAGGCGCAGCGCGGAGCAGGCCCGCACGATCACCTCCGCGTTTTCCTCGTCGAACGCGACGACTCCGTTGACGAAAAAGTCGCTGTTAAAAAGTCCCATCAACGCGTGCAGCTCCTCGTGCTGCCCCTGGAGCAGCTCCGCCTTCCAGTCCTCGCGGAAATCCGCGTCGATATCGTCGAGCGTGATCGGCGCGGCGATCTGCGCCTCGAGCACGTCGCTCGCCGCCTTCATCAGGTCGAGCAGCGGCGCGACCACGGAGAGACTCAACTTCACCTCAATGCGCTTCATCGGATTCGAGGATGGCCGTCAGGTGCCATTGTTGCAGCGCGAAGGCGTAGAGCTCGGCCTGCTCGCGCAGCCCGGACCAGACGACGGAGCGCCCCTGTTCGTGCACTTCGAGCATGTGCTTGCGCGCCCGGGGCTCGGGGAACCCGAACACCTTGCGAAACACCAGCACGACGTAGCTCATCGAGTTGACCGGATCGTTCAGCACCACCACGCGCCACGGCCCCTGCGGCGCGAGCTCCGTGCGCGTCTGCTCCACCTCGCCGGGCGCGACCATGGGCTGCGTGCCCGCGAAGCGCGGGCCGCCGGTCGCCATCGCGTCGGCGCGCGAAGGCACGGGCGTGGGGACCTCCACGCTCGGCTGCGCGACAAAGCCCGACGCGTCCACCATCACGCCATCCCTCCGGCTGCGGCCTCGCGCACCAGCGCGGCGAGTTTTTCCGGCGCCTCGGCGACGGCGATCTTGAGCACATCCTTCGAGGCGCGCGGCTTCACCTCGACGACGCCGGCCTGCAGGCCCTTGCCGCCGATGACCACGCGCAGGGGCACGCCGATCAGGTCGGCGTCCTTGAACTTCACGCCGGGGCGCTCCTCGCGGTCGTCGAGCAGCACATCCGCGCCCGCGGCCTCGGCGGCGGCGGCGAGTTTCTCGGCCATCGCGACCGCCTCGGGCATCTTGGGGTCGAGCAGGCAGATCAGCACCTGGAAAGGCGCCACCGCCCACGGCCAGATGATGCCGTCGGCGTCGTGGCTCTGCTCGATGATGGCCTGGAGGGTGCGGCTCACGCCGATGCCGTAGCAGCCCATCACCATCGGGTGGGACTGCTTCTGGTCGTCGGTATAGACCGCGCCGAACTTGTCGGAGTATTTCGTGCCGAGCTTGAAAATGTGGCCGACCTCGATGCCGCGCTTGGACTGGAGCGGCTGGCCGGAGACCGGGCAGGGCTCGCCGGTGCGCACGCGGCGGAAGTCGCCGAACTTCGTGATCGCGAGGTCGCGGCTCACGTTGACGTTGCGCAGATGGAAGCCGTCCTCGTTCGCGCCGGTCACGCCGTTGCCGATGAGGCGGATCGCGTGGTCGGCGAACACGCCGGCGAGCGCCGAGGCGTTCTTGATCGTGCCCTTGACCGCGCCGAGCGAGCCGGGCTTGGCGCCCAGCACGGGCTCGATCTCCTCCGCCGTGGCGGGACGGAAAAGAGTGAAGCCGAGCGAGCCGAGCTTCGCCTCCTCCAGCTCGTCGTTGCCGCGCAGGATGACGAGGAAGGGTTTGCCGTCGCCGACAAAGACGAGGGTCTTAAACTGGGTGTCGCCAGAAACTGAATACGGCGCGGCCTCGAGCTGCGCGATGGTCACCACGCCCGGGGTGGCGAACTTCTCCACCGCGCCGGCGGGCGCGGCGTCGGCGAGGTCCTTCGGCACGAGAGCGCTGGTGGCCTTCTCGCGGTTGGCGGCGTAGCCGGCGTCAGAGTAGATGACGTCGTCGTCGCCCACCTCGGCGGGGACCATGAACTCGTGGGAAAAGCTGCCGCCCATCACGCCGGTGTCGGCCTCGACCGCGATGGCCTTCACGCCGATGCGTTTGAAGAAGGCCTCGTAGGCCGCCTTCATGGCGAGGTAGCTCTTGATCGCGCCGGGGTCGTCCGCGTCGAAGGAGTAGGCGTCCATCATCACGAACTCGCGGGCGCGCATCAGGCCGTAGCGCGGGCGGATTTCGTTACGGAATTTGGTCGCGATCTGGTAGAAGTTTTTCGGGAGGTCGCGGTAGCTGGTGATCTCCTGCTTGACCAGCGGGGTGATGATTTCCTCGTGGGTGGGACCGAGCACGAACTCGGGCTCCTTCGGCCGGCCCTTGCCCGCGCCCGCGTGGTCGGTGCGGAACATGATCTCGCGCGCCGCCGCCCAGCGCGGGCCCTGCTCCCAAAGCTCGACCGGATGCACGTGCGGCATCCACAGCTCGATCGCGCCGGCCCGCTCGTGGGCGGGTTGCTCGCGCTCCAGCTCCTCGCGGCAGATGGCGGAGAGCTTCTGCATGACGCGCAGGCCCAGGGGCATGAAGGTGTAGAGACCGCCGCTCAGCTTTCGCACCAAGCCGGCGCGAACGAGCAGCTTGTGCGAGGCGATCTCGGCGTCGGCAGGGCTCTCCTTGAGGGTCGGGACGAAGTAGTGGGACCAGCGTTTCATGCAGTGAATCGCGTTACCAAACCGGGGCCCCGCGCCCTCGCAATCGTATTTCCCGAGTTAACCGGACCGGCGGCCGCGCAAACGCGCTTCCCAATCCGCGCCCAACCCTGATGCTGCGTCGCATTTTCACCACCATGACTACACCCGCTCCCGCCCCCGCTCCCGGCCCCCGCCCCGAGCGCAAGCCCTGGCCGCTGCGCTGGATCGTGCTCACTATCCTGGTGGTCATCGTGCCCTACACCTACGTGAACCTGAAGTTCCGCAAACCCAACAAGGCCTTCGAACCCTACGCGGACATGATGGCCCAGGCCAACGTCAACCGCCTGCTCGACGCGGGATTCCGCCGCGTCTCCCTGCCCGTCGCACCCGCCCCGTCGAACGGCGGCGAAACTCGCAGTCGCCGCTTATGCTGCGTTTCACCCTGAGCACGGACGCGAACCCCGAAACGCCCGCGTTTTATCCCGCCGGCGTGGAGCTTTACCTGCGAGACCGCGAGGTCGTGCTCGTGCCGGTGCCCGCGCCCGAGGGAGCGAGGACCGAATCCGCGCCGCATGGCTTTCAGGTCAGTCTCCCCGCCGGGCTGCTTTCGCCCGGCGCATACGCGTTTCATCTCGCCGGGGCGCGCGAATCCCTGCGCTGGACCCTCCTCGTGCGTTGACGCGCCGGTTAGGTTGACCGACAAACCATGCCCACTTCATGAGCGCATCCGCCACTGGTTCCGCCGCCTCGCCCGCGATCAATCCGGTCGCCGCCAACACCACCCCGATCATC
Organism: Opitutaceae bacterium; assembly: GCA_025457685.1. Taxonomy (GTDB): domain Bacteria; phylum Verrucomicrobiota; class Verrucomicrobiia; order Opitutales; family Opitutaceae; genus IMCC26134_A. Next base: position 6,794 of record JALOTV010000165.1, on the reverse strand, counting down.
AAGCCGACCGATCTGCGCGGGATCCTGCGCTACGTGCCGCGTTTTCAGGGCCAGATCTTCGTGCTCGCCCTGGATGGCGTGGTCGTGGCGGACGAGAACTTCGGCAACCTGCTCGTGGACATCGCGGTGCTGCGTTCGCTTGGCATCAAGGTCGTGCTCGTCCACGGCATCGGCCACCAGCTGGCCGAACTCTCCGCCCAGCGCGGCATCCCCATCTCTAATCTCGACGGCGCGGGCGTGACCGACGCCGCCACTCTGGATCTGGCCATCCGCGCCTCCGCCCGGGTGTCCCACCTCATCCTCGAAGGCGTGACCCAGAACGCCCTAAAGTGCGCCATCACCAACGCCGTGCGCGCCCTGCCCATCGGCATCCTCAAGGGCGTGGACCATCAGCACACCGGCCGGGTGGATCGCATCGACAAGGATTTCCTCACCCACCTCATCGAGCGGGACATCCTGCCCATCATCCAGCCCATCGGCTACGGACCCGAGGGGCACTCGTATCGCATCAATTCCGACCTCCTCGCCGCCGAAGTCGCCGAGGCGCTGGGCGCGTCGAAGGTGATTTATCTCGGCACGCTCGCCGGCCTGGAAATCGCCGGCGAAATCAAACGCGAGCTGCCGGTGGAGAAGTTGCGCTCCATCCTCAAGGAAACGCCCTCCCAGGTCGCCAGCGCGGGCCTGAGCAAGGCGCTGAACGCCGTGCGCGCCCTGGAAAATGGCGTGGCGCGCGTGCACCTCGTGGACGGACGCATCTTCGACGGGTTGATCAACGAGATCTTCTCCAACGAGGGCGTCGGCACCCTCATCTACGCGAACGATTATCAGCAGATCCGCCGCGCCCGCCGCGCCGATGTGCGCCTGATCTACAACCTCACCCGCGCGGCGGTGAAGCGCGAGGAATTGCTGCACCGCACCCAGGCGATGATCGAGAAACACATCGACCAGTTCTATGTGTTCGAGATCGACGAAAACATCATCGCCTGCGTGACGCTCACTTTCTACGCGGACAAGCCTCAGCTGGCCGAGATCGGCTCGGTCTATGTGCTGCCGTTCTACCAAAACCGCGGCGTCGGGCGTAAGCTCATCGAATACGCCTGCCTGCGCGCCAAGGAAAAGGGTGCCACCCAGGTGCTGGCCCTCTCCACTCAGAGCTACTCGTTCTTTACCTCGGTGATGAACTTCGAGGAGACCACGACCGAGGTGCTGCCCGAAGCCCGCCTGAAGACCTATGCGGAAAGCGGCCGCAACCCGAAGGTGTTGATCAAGACGCTCTGAGCAGGACTCATGCAGTTGTTCGGGTCGCCGCCCAACTTCATGAGTTCGGCTGAGCTCAGCTCAGGGCCTCGCCCGCTCCCCGCCGAGACCAGAGGGATCGGCAAAGCCCCCTCCTTGATCGGTCGCGTAGATGCGCCTGGTGCGAGGATCGCGGAAGACATGCATACTACCGCCGGGCTTGTGATAATGGGCATAGCCCGAGAGCTCCGCAGCGCCGGGCATCCATTCAGGGGCGTTGTCTGGCAGAAGGCTGGACAATCCAGGTGCGACGGGGGCGAGGTCGAAAGGGTTTTCGTTAAAAAGCCAGTCGGCGAAAGCTTGGCCCGGCTCGACCACGATAAACCACTGCCACCGCTCGACGCCTCCTTGAGGCTCGGCGAGCAGATGCCGCCGTTCGGCGTGAAGGATGCGATCCTCCGGAGCGGCTCGACGCCAGAAAGCGCGTTGGAAAACCTCGGCGTGATCGGCTTGCAGCTTCAGACGGGGGTCGTCGGTGGCCGTCGCCTCGGCCACAGGTGCCATCGTCGCAACCGGGGCTGCGGAGGAGGGCTCGGGCTGGCGCGAAGTCAGTCGCCACGCACCGATCCCGAGCACCACCAATCCCAAACTGATCGCGATCCGAATCTTCATACAATAGCAACGTCCCGTGTGGTTCAGACTTTAACTGCGGATATCACGGATGGGCGCGGATTGATCGGTTTTCCTCCGTGAAAACCCGTGTCGTTCGTGGTGAAAAAATCCGGCTCCCGAAGTCCGATTCATTAGGATGTGGGTATCGGTGATCGGATCAGTTTTGCCCAAAAAAAGGCGCTTTCTCGCAAAAGAAAGCGCCGCGAAAGACGAAGAGAAAATTGGCCGAGCTGACGCTTACTCGAAGGGCTTGAGTTCGTCCTGCGTCCACGGCTTGGTGCGGGCGGCCTCGGCCTTAAGCACCTCGGCGACCTTCTCGGTGGTGATCGGCGCGGCGGTGTTGCCCCACTCTTGGCGAATGTAAGTGAGCACCTGAGCGATGCGCTCGTTGCTCCAGTTGTAACCGCCGCCAGGCACCTTACCGAAGGCAGGCATGAGACCGTTGTAAGTGTTGCCCTTGACTTGGATGGGGCCGTTCAGGCCGTGAAGGAGGACGCGAATGAGACGCTCTTCGTTGCCCAACACCCACTCGGAAGCGGCGAGCGGGGGATAGACGCCCGCGACACCGAGACCGGAGGCTTGGTGGCAAGCCACGCAGGTGGCGTATTGGCGTTTGCCGGCGGCGACGAATTGCTCGGGGGTGAGCACCTTGGGGCCGGAAGCGGCGGCCTTGGCGGCCACGGCATCGTAGCGGTGATCGTAAACCAAGGGATCGAAGTCCCCGCGGTAGTGCACGACGTAAATCGAGCACACCAGGATCATCGTGGAGATGATGCCGAGCAGGAAGAGCGGCATGGGCGTGAAGCCCTCGGACGGTTCCTCCTTTTCGCGCAGGAGGATGGCGTGGACCTTCTGAATGCTTTGGTCGTTCGCACCCGCCTGCTCGGCGCGCTCGTGCTGAGGCGCGGGAACGTGAGGCGGAAGGTTGGATTTCTTCTGGTCGTCGCTCATTTGGCGGCCTCCGGCTGGCTGGCTTCTTTCTTGGGCTCCTCTTTCGGCACGTAGAGGCGAGAGGTCTCATCCGGACCGAGCGGGCCGTCTTTCAGCGCCAACAAATAAGCGATGAGATCCTCGCCACGCTGGGTGAGCACGATCTCGTGACCGGCGGGGGGCTGATACTGCGGGGGCAGCTTGGACTGCACGGCCTTGGGCGAGGGCTCGCCGACAATGGGGCGAGTCTCGAAAAGGAAGCGGTAGTTCGGCATGATCGAACCCTTGGAGGTGATCTGCGCGTCGTAGAAGTGCTGAATGTGCCAGTCGCGGCCACCCTCGCCGGCGAAGCGGGCGCCAACATTGCGCAGATCCGGACCTGTGCGCATGGTGCCAAGATAGACTCGCTTCTCGTGAATGTAGTCGCGGGCGACGCTGCCGCGCTCGCCCCAACCGCGCTCGAGGTCCACCCCATAGCCGGCATGGCGGACTTGTTGGGTATGGCAATACACGCAACCGAGGTCGCGATAGACCTCCTTGCCGCGAATGGCCTCGCCGGGGAGGCGCTGCGGGAAAGCCTTGCCCTCGTCTTCGTTAAAAACCGGCTGCAACTTGGCGTAGCCGAGATGGTTGGTGAGGACGATACCCGTCCAGCTGAACGCGATGGCAAAGAAAATGCCGAGGAAGATTAACGGAGCGCGATTCATCGAGCAGCCTCCAAGTCGGGAGCGGGACGGAAGAGCGTGGGAGCGGTGGCGCCGACGGGGCGGGGCTGGACAAGCATCCACACAAAATTAACGGCAAAGGCGAGGTGGCCGATGGTGATGAGCACACCGGAATAGCTGCGCACTTGGAGATAAGGCAGCGTGATCTCGATGATACCCTTCACGTCGGCGTTGCTGAGATAAGGAATAATCGAGGCATCGGGGCCGTGCGTCATGTTGGTGGCGATGCCTTGTAGGATACCGCCCAGAGAAAGACCCACGACGTAGATCGTGATGCCGATGGCGGTGGCCCAGAAATGCAGGCTGATGAGCTTCGCGGACGGCCACTCCTTCAGCAGGATGCGGGGCAGAATGTAATAAATGCTGCCAAACATCACCATGGTGAAGAAGGCATACATGCCGTGGTGGGCGTGGCCCACGGTATAGTGGGTAAAGTGGGTGATCTCGGCCCAGGAGCGCATGGACATGAGCGAACCGGCGAGCGAGGTGAGGGTGTAGTTGACGCCGCCAAACACGATGAAGCGCAGGGTTGGCGAGTATTTGAGCGCGGAAGCGCTGCCCACGAGCGTAAGGTGCTGGTTGAGGCCGGTAACGATGACGGGCACGACCATCATGAAGGAGGCGGCGATGCCGGCGGTCTGCACCCAGACCGGGACCGGACCACCGATGAGGTGATGCACGCCCGCCCAGTTGTAGAAGATGGCGAGCGACCAGAAGCCGAGGACAGACAGGTAGTAGCTGTTGATCGGCTTACCCAATACCTTGGGCAGGAAGTAATAGATGGCGGCGAGGCCGATGGGGGTAAACCAGAGGCCGAGCACGTTGTGGGCGAACCACCAGTTGACCAGCGCCTGCACGGTGCCGCGGGTGGGCTCGAACACGAGCATCACCTGGGCTACGCCATAGAGGGACGGGAACCAGAAGAGCGCGGCCAACAGATACCACTGCGAGACGTAGATGTGTTTGCTGCGACCGAAACGGAAGGTCGCCACCGCCCAGGCGCCGACGAAGGCGTAGGCAAAGAACAGAATGGGGGTCGCATAGGCGGGGAATTCGAGCCACTCGATCGAGGTGGAATGGCCGATAGCGATGCCGACCATGCCGACGGTCACGCCGACGTTCCAAAAAATCGCCGCAATGAGCAGCAGGCCGGCGTGGCGTAGCTCGGCGCGGGAAAGGCGGGCCATCAGCCAGAGCGCGACGGCGAAGGACGCGTTGACCGACCAGCCGTAGATGACGGCGTTGAGGTGGAGCGTGCGGGCGCGGCCGAAGGTCAGCCACTCGATATCGCCGAGGAAGGTTGGCGAGTGCATCTTGAACGACGCGATCAAGGCAAACACGGTGCCGACAATCAGCCAGAGCACGGAGGAGCCCAGGAAGTAGAGAGCCGGCGCCTTGGTGGAAGCGTCGATCGCGCTCAACTCGGCGCGCTGCGCCACGTCGGGCGAGCTGGCGGGGTTGAGGGAGGCGGTGAGGGTGGCGGACATTTTGGAAGAGTCGGTTAGGCGAAAGGACGAGGCGGCTAGGGCGCCGACTTAGAATCGGGGCCCGGATTTCGGTGCAGGCTTGGTCTGGTGAAGGGTCTGATCGGTCGGTCGACCGATGGGCTCTTCGTCATCAAAGATCACCTTGGCGCCTTCCTCAAGGTCCTGCAGCTGCCCCTTCTTGCTCGCCCAATAAAGACCATAGACCGCACTGGCGACGATCAGCATGGCCATGGGAAGGGCGACGAAGTAGAGGAACCATTCGGGCATCGAGAACGGGCGGATGAGGTGAGGCGCCGAGCCTTATTCCTTTTTGCCGTATTGCTGGATGGTCAGCTCGATCGCGCGGTCGATGGGCAAGCGGACCACTCCGGCGGATTGATCCACCCAGCCGTAGGTGGTGGCGGCGGTCTGCTCTTTGCCGCGAAGCTCGGCGAGCGCGGCTTTGCGCTCGGCGGGAGTTTTCACGCCGTCGCCTGCTGGCGCAGCCTTGTTGGGCATGTAGGCGACCAAGAGGATGAGCAGGAAGATGGCGAGACCGCCAATGGCGGCCACAACCGTGGCGGTAAACGAACCGTTGTTAGCGGAGGAAGATGCGTCACTCATGGTGGGTCAGGGACTCGGTGATGCGCGGATCGCGGATCGGGATGAGCTTGGTCTTGGCAAAGCTGTTCAGGTAGGCCCAGACACAGATGCCGCCGATGCCGATGACGGCGGTGGCGATCCAGATAAGGCTGCCGCTGAGGAAGGGATAGGCCTCGCCGGTGACGCCCTTCTTGGCAGGCATGACATTGTAGATCATGTCGATAAGAACCACGAAGGCGATGAAGCCGGCGATGCGAGGCATCCAGGTCTTGGACAACTTGATCGGGTAGTGGACGAGGGTGAGGAAGGGCGCGAAGAAGTGGCCGAAAAGCAGGAACATGCCCACCCACTTCCACTGGTTGCCCGAGCCGTCGGCGGCGATCTCACGGAGGTTATACCAGAAGGTCTCCTCAGGGATGTTGGCCATGTAGATCAGGAAATACTGGGAGAAGGTGATATAGGCCCAGAATACGGTGAACGCGAACATCAGCATGCCTATGGAGTGCATGTGGTTGTTGTTCAGGATGCCCTTGTAGTCGCCACGGTGCCACAGCCAGATAGTGAGGATAACGCCCAGCGCGAGGGCGGCACGCACGGCGGCGGCGAAATACCACACGCCGAACATGGTGGAGAACCAGTGGTAATCGAGCGCCTTGACCCAGAGGATGACGCAGAGGGTCATCGAGAGGGCGGTGAGCGGCAGACCCAGCGCGGTCCAGAAGCGGTTGGCGTGGGTGTGGCCGATATCACCATCGGTGTCCTGCGCGAAGGAGTGGGCGCGGAAGCGATTGGCGAGGAGCGACCAGATAGCAAAGCCGACGATAGTCGCACCGAAGAGGAAGCCGGTGTTGAGCAGGCCGGACTTTTTGAACCAGAGGATATCCTGCTCGACCGAGCCGCTGCCGCCGACCTTGGCCAGATCGAAGGCCGGGTCGGTCCACTTCCAAAGCAGACCGGGGGCGACGATCACCGAGACGAGCAAGGGCAGGAAAAGCACCGCGAGCCAGGGCACGCAGGCGAGCCAGTTTTCATACTGGCGGCGCAGCACGGTGGACCAGCCGGCGTCGAAGACGTGGTGTATCATCACCAAGAAAAGCGAGCCAATGGCGACCGCTACCCAGAAGACGATGGCCGTGAGGTAGGAGAACGCGAGGGTCTTGCC
>JALOTV010000164.1 GCA_025457685.1 Opitutaceae bacterium | reverse complement strand
CGGGCGTAGCCGGACCAGTCGCCGGTGCGGCCCGAGCCGCCGAAGCCGGAGGCGTGGTAGGTATCGACCAGGAAGGTGTGGGCGCAGTCCAGCCAGGCGGCGGGGAAGGCGGCGTCGGGCGGGAGTTTCGGCGCGAGCCAGAGATTTTCCGGGCCGACCTCGGCCGTCCATGCGCGGACGGTGGGCTGGGGCAGATCGTGGCGGGCGTGGATCTGGAAGCGGTGAAAACCCGCGGCGCGGGCGGCGCGCAGGTCGGCTACCGAGGGCTCGACCATGACCGCGACCCGGCGCGGACCGGCGGGCCACTCCGCGGCGAGGGCGAGGTAGGCGTCGAGCGCGAGGTGGCGGGGCGACTTTTCGTAGAGGATAAACCCGAGGTAGTCGGCGCCGAGCGCGGCTGCGCGGGCGGCGTCGGCGGGACGGCGGAGGCCGCAGACCTTGAGCTGGATGTCACGAATCATGCTTGGTGGTGGAGGGGGGCGGGGCCTTAGAAGGCGTTCACACTCGCGATGACGTGGTCCACCTGGGCGTCGGTGAGCTCGGGGAAGATGGGCAGGCTGAGGCAGGTCGCGCAGGCGCGCTCGGCCACGGGCATGGAGCCCTCCGCGTAGCCGAGCCCGGCGTAGCAGGCCTGGCGGTGGAGCGGCACGGGGTAGATGAGGTCGGTGCCGACCTCGCGGGCGGCGAGGTGCTCGCGCAGCGCGTCGCGCCGGGGGTGGCGAAGGGTGAACTGGTGCCAGACGCTTTCGTCGCCCGCGAGAGAGGCGAGGGGGAGCTGCGTATCCGAAAGTTTGATACCGGCCAGGTAGCGGGCGGCGATCTCGCGGCGGCGCGCGGTCCAGCCGGCGAGGTGGGGCAGTTTCACGCCGAGCAGCGCGCCCTGGAAGCCGTCCATGCGGAAGTTGAAGCCCACGTGGTCGTGGAAGTAGCGGCGACCCGAGCCGTGCACGCGCAGGAGGCGGGCCTTTTCAAATAGTTCGGGACGACGCGAGACGAAGGCGCCGCCCTCGCCGCAGCCGCCGAGGTTTTTGGTCGGGTAGAAACTGAAGGTGCCGGCGTCGCCGAGGGAGCCGACCGGTGCGCCGCCGCAGGTCGCGCCGACGGCCTGGGCGCAGTCCTCGACCACGAAGAGGCCGTGGCGGCGCGCGATGGCGAGGATGGCGTCCATGCGGGCGGGCAGGCCGAAGAGGTGGACGGCGACGATGCCCTTGGTGCGCGGGGTGATGGCGGCTTCGATCTTGGCGGGATCGAGCAGGAAGCTGGCCTCGTCCACATCGACGAAGACCGGGGTGGCGCCCACGTAGCTGATGCCCCAGACCGTGGAGATGAAGGTGAAGGGCGGGGCGATGACCTCGTCGCCCGGTCCCCAGCCGGCGAGGGCGGCGGCGAGGTGGAGCGGGGAGGTGCCGCTGTTGAGCGCGAGGGTGCGATCATAGCCCAGCGTGCGGGCAAAGGCGGCCTCGAAGTCTTCCACGTCCTTGCCGAGGCAGAAGCGCGTGGCGTCGTAGGTCGCGGTGAGGGCGGCGAGGGCTTGGTCGCGGATGGCGCGGTGTTGCAGGGACAGATCGAGGAAGGGGACCTTCATGGCGGTGGGCGGGCGATGGGGAGGGTGAGGGCAAGCCTCGGCGGCGGGAAAGGCGGAACTCAGACGGCGATGGCGAGGAGCGGGGCGGGCAGGCGGGGCGGGTCAGGACTCCTCGCGGGCGAAGAGCCGCCGGACGGCGGTGGTCTCGGGTGAGTGGGGCCGGAATTTATGCGCGTCGAGCAGGCACACGGGCATGATGCCCATGAGCGCGTTGGTGAGGAACACCTCGTCCGCGCCGAGCACGTCGTCGAGGGTGAGCTCGGTCTCGTGGGCGCGTTCGGGGCCGATGAGGCGGAGCACGCGGGCGCGGGCCACGCCGGGCAGGATGCCGGCGGCGAGCGGCGGGGTGTGGGCGTGGCCGTCTTTCACGATGAAGAGGCTGGAAACCGCGCCCTCGAGCACACGGCCGGAGGGGGTGACGAAAAGGGCCTCGTCGAAGCCGGCGGCGCGGGCGGACTGGCGGGCGAGGAGGTTTTCGAGGTAGTTCAGGGTCTTGTGGCCGGTGAGGCGGCCATCGCGCTCGCCCTGACGGAAAGTCTGGACGCGAAAGCCCCGCAGGTAGTCCGGCGCCGAATACGGCAGGGTGCGCGCGGTGATGAGTTCGCCGGTGCGGGCGAGGTCGCGGAAGCGCACGATTTTCACCGCCGCGTCGGGCATGCGCACGGCGGCGAGCAGACGGGTGACACGCGCGGCGAGGGCGTCGGATGAGTCGGGCGCGTCGAGGCCGAGCGCGGCGCAGGAGGCGGCGAGGCGGGCGTGGTGGGCGGCGAAGTGGAGGGGCCGGCCCTGGTGGGTGCGCACGGTCTCGAAGGCGCCGTGGCCGAAGAGGAAACCGTCGGAAAGGGCGGAGACCTTGGCCTGGCCGGCGGGGACGAGCTCGCCGTTGAGGATGACTTGGGGGGCGATGGACACAGGACGGTGGAGCAAAACGATTTTGGGCCGGCTGACACCGAAAAAGCGGTCGATTTTCGGGCCGGGCGGCCGGCGGGGCGGGCGGGCGGTAAGTCGTGATAAAACCGGTGTTATTATGTCGTCTGTCGCGGGCCGGGCAGTTATGCCTGAAAGCGCAATTTCGCCGGAGCGTTTTTCGGCAAAAGCCACACGAACAAAATCTGCGACATACAGAGGGACACCCCATGGGCGACCAATGGCAACAAGAGGCGTGGAAACCGGGCTGGCCCTGTCGCGAGGACTGCCGTTCGGCCAAGGCGATGGGCGTCGCCGGCTGGCTGTGGTGCGAGGCGGAGGGGCGCTGTGATCGCCTGTTGCGCGAGGGGCAGACCTGCCCCCGCTACGAGCCAAGAAGCGCGGGGCCGGACGGTGCAGTGGCGTCGGGTCGCGGATGCGGCGAGGCCGTCGCCGGCTGATTTTTTATCATTAATGCCTTATTCGCATCCTCAACCGATAGACCGCGCGCGGGCGCTGCGGGACATCGGACATTTGTTGCCCGGCGCGCTGCTTTTCGCGGGACTGGGAGGTTACGTGAACGCGGTGTCGGTGGGTTTTTTCAAGACCCCGGTTAGCCACATGACGGGTGCGATCTCGCACCTCGGGGTCGATCTGGCGGAGGCGCGCGGGTGGGACTCGTTGTCCTCGTTGAGCATCGTGCTGGGCTTCATGGCCGGCGCGGTGCTGGCGGGCGCGATGATCGGCTCGAAGCGTTTGATGCCGGGGCGGCGCTATGGCGTGGCGCTGATGGGCGAGGGCGTGCTGATCGGGGTGGCGACGTGGCTGCTGTTGACCCAGCACCGTCTGGGGCTGCCGCTGGTGGCGATGGCGTGCGGTCTGCAAAACGCGATGACGAGCAGCTACTGCGGCCTGTTGATCCGCACCACGCACATCACCGGCACGATGACGGACATCGGGGTGATGATCGGGCACTGGATCAGGCATCGGGAGATCACGCGTTGGAAACTGGGTTTCATGGCGGCACTGGCGACGGCGTTTGGCCTCGGCGGGTGGCTGGGGGCGTGGCTCGACACGCGCTATGGTCCGATCTGCCTAGCGGTGGCGGCGGTGGGCTGCTTCGGCGCGGGGGCGGCGCTGTGGTTTTCGATCGAGCGCGGGTGGTTGCGCCGGGAGTGGAAACGCGCAGAGGCGGCGCAGCCCAAGACGGGCATTTTCCACGATTTTTAGACCGGATCAGCGCGCGCCGAGAGGCTCCTCGGTGGCGGAGAGGGCGAGGTGCATGGCGCGGCCCTTGTGGAGCGTCTCCTCGTATTCGGACGCGGGATCGCTGTCCCATGTGATGCCGCCGCCCACGTGGTAGCTGGCGAGGCCGCGGGCGCAGGTGATGGTGCGGATGGCGATGGCGAGGTCGGCGCCGCCATCGTAGCCAAGGTAGCCGAGCGCGCCGGTGTAGGCGTGGCGTCGGAAGGGCTCCAGTTCGGCGATGATCTGCATGGCGCGGATCTTGGGTGCGCCGGTGATGCTGCCGCCGGGATGGAGGGCGCGGATGGCGTCGAAACGGTCGAGGCCGGGCGCGAGTTCACCGCGCACGGTGGCGACGAGGTGGTGCACGGTGGCGTAGGTCTCGAGGGCGTGGCGCTCGGTCACGCGCACGCTGCCGGCGGCGGCGACGCGGCCGAGGTCGTTGCGGGCGAGATCCACGATCATGAGCAACTCGGCGTGGTCCTTGGCGCTGGCGAGCAGGCGGGCGCGGTTGGCGGCGTCGGCGGCGGGATCGGGCAGGCGGGCGATGGTGCCCTTGATGGGGCGCGTCTCCAACGTGCGTCCTTCGACGCGCAGCAGGCGCTCGGGGGTGCTGGAGACGATCTGGAAGTCGCCGAAATCGAGAAAGGCCGCGTGCGGTGCGGGGCTGAGCCCGCGCAGGCGGTCGTGGAGCGCGGCGGCGGAGCCGGCGAAGGGCGCGGTGAAGCGGTGGGTGAAGTTGACCTGATAGGTGTCGCCGGCGGCGATGTAATCGCGGATGCGAGCCAGGGCGCGGGAGTAGGTTTCGGGCGAAAGATCGGGCCGGAGCGGGCCCACGGAGAAACCGGAAAACCCGACGGCGGGCGCCTCGGCGACGAGCCGGCGCAGGGCGTCGAGGCCGGCGGCATCGCGCGCGACGAGGTGGGTCTCGCCGGTGAGGTGATCGTGGAGGAGGGCGGAGTCGTAGAGGCCGAAGGCGAGGTCCGGCAGGCCGAGCGCGTCCGGTCCGGCGGCGGGGGACACGTGGTCGAGGGCCGCGCCGTATTCATAACCCAAATACCCGATGGCTCCGCCGCAGAAAGGCAGGCCGGACAGCGGGGCGCAGGCGCGCTCGGCGAGGGCGGCGCGCAGCGCGTCGAAGGTGGCGGGGCCGCCGCGCAGCACGAGGGAGGGATCGCAGGCGAGGATGCTGTGGCGGGCGGTCGCGGAGGGCAGGGCGGAGTCGAGAAACACGCAGCCTGGCCGCGCGGCGAAGGCCGGCAGGAGTCGCGCGGGCGGCGGGCAGGCGCCGGGCGGCAGGGTGACGAGGAGCGGAGGCGGGCGCATGGCTGGACGGCAAGGGACGCGATCGCGTTTACCGCGCAAGTCGTCGCACGCCGCTGCGGTCAAGGGAGCCGAGCCGGTCGGCCACGGTGCGGCCGTCGAGCACGAGACCGGGCGCTACGTCGTGCAACGGGGCGAGCACGAATGCGCGGTCGGGCAGGCCGGGGTGGGGCAGGGTGAGGCGATCGTCGCGCACGACGGCATCGCCGTGCACCAGGAGGTCGAGATCGAGGGTGCGCGGCCCCCAGCGCTCGGCGCGCACGCGTCCTCGCGCGCGCTCGATGGCGAGCAGGGCGTCGAGCAGGGCGTGGGGCGTCAGCGCGGTCGAGAGACGGGCGACGGCGTTGAGGTAATCCTGCTGGCCGGCGGGGCCGAGCGGGGCGGTTTCGTAGATGGCGGAGCGGGCCTCGACGCGAGTGTCGGGCAGGGCGTCGAGGGCGGCGAAGGCGGCCTCGAGGTGGGCGCGACGGTCGTCGAGGTTGGAGCCGAGCGCGACGTAGGCGGTGACGGGGGCGGGCACGGAAAAGGCGAGGCTCAGGCGCGCGCGAGCGTGGCGGACAAGGCGACGCCCTCGTGGGCGCCGGGGATGGGCACGTGGGGCTTGTGGATCGTGATGGAGGCGGACTGCACGCGGGGCTGGGCGGCGAGGACGGCGGAGAGGATGCGGTTGGCGAGGGTTTCGAGTAGGGAGACCGGTTCGCCGGTGACGATATCGCGCACGAGATCGTGGACCTCGACGTAGTTGACGGTGTGGGCGATGTCGTCGGTGGCGGCGGCGTGCGCGATGTCCACCACCAGGTCCAGGTCGATGATCCACGGCTGGCCGAGCACGGTCTCCTCGGGGAGCACGCCGTGGTGGCCGTGGAAGCGAAGTTTTTTCAGGTGGATGGTGGCGAGCATGGCGCTATCGGCGCAAAGGACGGCGGAAGTCGCAAAAACAAACGCGCGACGGGGGATGGGCCGGTGGAGGGGGCACTAGCACGGGTCGCGACCACGACTACGGGCACGGGTCGCTGGTGCTCCCCGCTACGGGCGGCGATCCCGCCTTACACGGTGGCGTCGGCGGGGGTGACGGCCAAGCCGGCGGATTGGGCGAAGGCCTCGGCGCAGCGCATGCCGTCGAGGGCGGCGCTGACGATGCCGCCGGCGAAGCCCGCGCCCTCGCCGCACGGGTAGAGGCCAGCGACCTCGGGGTGTTGCAGGCTGGCGGCATCGCGCGGGATGCGGACGGGCGAGCTGGTGCGCGTCTCGAAGCCGATGAGCACGGCCTCGCGGCTGGTGTAGCCGGGCATCTGCGAGCCGAACAGGGAGAGGCCCTCGCGCATGCGCCAGACGATGCCGTGGGGCATGATCTCGTCGAGGCGGGCGGGGGTGATGCCGGGGAAGTAGCTGGTGGCGGGCAGGTCGGCGGAGAGCTGGCCGGCGAGAAAATCGGGCACGCGCTGGGCGGGGGCTTTCTGGCCGCCGCCGCCGTGGCACTTGGCGAGTTGCTCGAGGGCCTTTTGGGCGGCGAGGCCCGCGAGCACGCCGTGCTCGGCGGCCCAGGGGGCGCAGTCCTCGGGCTCGACGGTGACGACGAGACCGCTGTTGGCGAAGGGGGAGTCGCGGCGGGAGAGACTCATGCCGTTGACCACGACCTCGTCGTTCTCGGTGGCGGCGGGCACGATGAAGCCGCCCGGGCACATGCAGAAGGAGTGGACGCCGCGATCCTCGATCTTGGTGGCGAGGCGGTAGCTGGCGGCGGGCAGCAGGGCGGGGCGTTTCTCGCCCGGGCCGTAGTGGTATTGGCGCTGGTCGATGAATTTTTGCGAGTGCTCGATGCGCACGCCCATGGCGAAGGGTTTTTGCTCGAGGCGGACGCCGTCGGCGAGGAGCCGGCGGTAAACGTCGCGGGCGGAGTGGCCGGTGGCGAGGATGACGGCGTCGGCCAGGGTCTCGGCGCCGTCGGCCGTCACCACTCCGTGGATACGGCCGGCGCGGAGGATGAAGCCGGTGACCTTGGCGCCGAAGCGGACCTCGCCGCCGGCGGCCAGGATGCTGCCGCGCATGGCCTTGACCACGTTGGGGAGCAGGTTGGAGCCGATGTGCGGGTGGGAATCGACGAGGATGCGCTCGGGCGCGCCGTGGGCGACGAAGGTCTCGTA